>NZ_AJFC01000297.1:0-41080 GCF_000256505.1 Rhodococcus sp. P14
TAGGCGAAGCCTTGGTCGACCTCGCCGAGGACGGCGGAGTCGGGCACGAACAGGTCCTCGAAGAAGACCTCGCAGTGGCCACCGATCATGGCGCGGTCGATGGTGTCGATGTGCCGGCCGACGGTCAGGCCGGGAGTGTCGGCGGGCGCGAGGAACATCGTCGCCCCGCCGCGCTGGCCGGGTTCGCCGGAGGTGCGGGCCATGATGATGAAGAAGCCCGCACCGTCGGCACCGGTGATGAAGTACTTGCGGCCGTTGATCTTCCAACCGCCGGGGGCCTTCTCGGCGCGGGTGGTCAGGGCGTTGGGATCGGATCCGGCACCGGGGGCCGGTTCGGTCATCGCGAAGCCGGACCGCACGTCGCCGTGGGCGAGCGGCGCGAGGAACTGCTCCTTCTGCTCCGCGCTGGCGATGTGCGCGAGCATGTGCACGTTGCCCTCGTCGGGCGCGGCGATGTTGAGCGCGATCGGTCCGAACAGCGAGTACCCGGCCGCCTCGAACACCGGGGCGCGGTCGACCATGCCGAGACCGTGGCCGCCGTACTCGACGGGCGCGTGCGGCGCGAAGACCCCGGCTTCCTTGGCCGCCTGCTGCAGCTTCACCCGCAGGTCGTCGCCGCCCGCGGCAGTGATGTCACCGTTGTGGGCGTCCTCGACGGGCAGCACGTGCTCCCGGACGAACTCCTCGGTCTTCGCCACCAGCGCCTGGACGTGTTCCGGGTACGACAGATCGACAGCCATCGCGATTCCTCCTCCTCACCCCGACCGATCGATCGCTCGGTTGCTTCAACCGTGACATACCCCACCCCGCCGGGTCAACCCAGGGCGCCCTACCGGGCGTCTGCCGCGCCGGGCCTACCGGGCGTCTGCCGCGCCGTGCCTACCGGGCGTCTGCGGCGCCGGGCCTACCGAGCGCCTACCGCGCAGCGTGCGATCGCGAGGTAGCGGCGGACGACCTCGTCGGGGGACAGCGGTCCGTCCGGCCGGTACCACGAGGCGACGGCCACGCACATGGTGGTCACCGCCCGGCTCGCATCCTCCGGGAACGCGGTGCCGAACTCCCCCTTCGCCACCCCGTCCCGGACGATCTCGTCCAGCATCCGCTGCTGCTCGTCACGCAACGCGATGTACGCCTTCCGGTTACCCGGTTCCATGCTGCGCATCTCGGTGGAGGCGACGAACGCCTGGTTGCGCCGGAACATGTGGAACCGCAGCAGCGACTCGACAACGGCGTCGAACCGCTCGGACGGTGTCGGTCCGGCCTCCGCCAGGGCCTGCTTGCTCCGGTCGAGCAGGTCGCGCATCACCAGCGTCGTCAACGACACCAGCAGTGCCTGCTTGGACGGGTAGTGGTGGTACAGACCCGGAACCGACAGCCCGGCCCGGGCGGCGACCTCCCGTATCGAGGTGCCGTCGTACCCCCGCTCGGCGAACGCCTCGAGGGCGGCCTCGAGGGGCTTCGGCAGGGTCGACGGCCCGTACTGCCGCCACGTCCCCGGTTCGACGGCTTCCTCACGCGTTTCCATGGCATCACCGTAGGCGACCCCCCGGCGCCGTCGTCACCAGTCGTGCTCTCGCACTTCCGCTGCCGGTCCGAACTTCCCACCCCTCCCGCCGACCACAGGAGAAGGTCTATTATCTGCGTATGCATGCAGACAATGGACCATGTCGGCGGAGACTCGACGACGACCAGGTCGGGTTGGTCGTCGAGGTGTTCCGCATGCTTGCCGACGGGACCCGGGTTCGACTGTTGTGGGCCCTCGTCGACCGGGAGTTGTCGGTGACCGAACTGGCCGAGCATGTCGGTAAGGCCGCCCCGTCGGTGTCGCAGCATCTGGCCAAGCTGCGGATGGCGCGACTGGTGCGGACCAGGCGCGAGGGCACGACCATCTACTACAGCCTCGAGAACGAGCACATCAAGCAGTTGGTGACCGATGCCGTGTTCAACGCGGAACACGCCGGCCCGGGTGTGCCGGGGCACCACCGCGCCGACGCCGGACTGCGCACCCTGCACGAAGGCTCCGGTCGAGCCGGCCTGCAGCAGGAGGCCACATGACCTCCCGGCGCGGCCACGGCCACGGCGACCACGGGCACGGCCACGGCGACCCCGGGCACGGCAGCCACGAGCACAGCAGCCACGAGCACAGCAGCCACAGGCGTTCGGGGCTCGTCGGCGCCCTGAGGGATGTGTTCGCGCCGCACAGCCACGACTCGGCCGACAGGGTCGATTCCGCCCTGGAATCAAGCAACATCGGCATCCGTGCCGTGAAGATCAGCCTGGTCGCCCTGGCCGTGACGGCGGCACTACAGGTCGTCATCGTCGCCGCGTCCGGTTCCGTCGCGCTCGCCGCAGACACCGTGCACAACTTCTCCGACGCACTGACCGCCGTGCCCCTGTGGATCGCGTTCGTGCTCGGACGTCGGGCCGCCACCAGGCGATTCACCTACGGGTACGGCCGGGCCGAAGACCTCGCCGGGCTGTTCGTGCTGGCAATGATCGCCCTGTCCGCGGTGATCGCCGGCACCGAATCGATTCGGCGCCTGATCGATCCCGTCCCCATCGAACACCTCGGCTGGGTCGCACTGGCCGGGCTTGTCGGGTTCATCGGCAACGAACTCGTCGCGGTCTATCGGATCCGGGTGGGCCGGCACATCGGCTCGGCGGCCCTCGTCGCGGACGGCCTACATGCCAGGACGGACGGATTCACTTCTCTGGCAGTTCTTTTCAGCGCCGGCGGGGTCGCACTGGGTCACCCTGTCGCCGATCCCGTGATCGGAATCCTCATCACCGTCGCCATCGTGCTGGTTCTGCGCACCGCCGCCCGGGACGTCTTCCGCCGGTTGATGGACGGCGTCGATCCGGAGCTCGTCACCACAGCCGAACGCGTCCTGTCGGGCCGGGTCGGCGTCGACCGCGTTCGCAGCCTCCAGATGCGCTGGATCGGTCACCGTCTGCACGCCGATGTCGAGCTCGACGTCGATCCGGGGCTCAGTCTGAGCGCTGCGCACTCCGTCGCTCACGAAGCCGAGCAGGCACTGATCTCCGCGGTCCCGCACCTCACCACGGCACTGGTGCACGCCTATCCTCCTCACGAAACGGAACTGCACGCCACCTGAGGCCCGTTGCTCGACCTGCGTCGTGCAGTACGGACCGAACCCCGGTCAGGACACGCCGGTTCCGGGTTGCCCGTGGACGCAGGGGGTCGCACAGGTCGAGGGTGCGGTTCGCGTGCGGCCCCTCCGGGACGTTCCGGCCGCGCGTCGGCGACGTCCGCTCGACAGTCCGGACCGGTGGCATGCGACGACGCCGGAAGACCGAACGAGCGGCGGATCCGTCGTGGGATCCGCCGCTCGTTCGCCCGCTCACTCAGTAGTCGTCGTCGCCGTAGAGCACCATGCCACGCAGGTTCCGGCCCTCGTGCATGTCGGCGTAGCCGTCGTTGATGTCCTCGAGCCGGTACGTCTTGGTGACCAGCTTGTCGAGTTCGAGCTGCCCGCTGCGGTAGAGGTCGAGCAGCTTCGGGATCTGCGAGCGCGGTCCGACGCCACCGAAGATCGCACCCTGCAGCCGCTTCTGCAGCAGGGTCAGCTCGAACAGGCTCAGCGTCACCTGGGTGTCGGCGGCGCTGCCCATCCCCACCACGACCACCTGACCGCCCTTGCCCGTCAGCGCCATGGACAGGGCGATGATGTCGCCGTGGATCTCGCCGACGGTGATGATCGTGACGTCGGCCATCGCCCCCCAGGTGATCTCGCCGATCACCGGCAGCGCCTCCTCGATCGAGGCGAAGGTATGGGTCGCCCCGAACTTCTTGGCCTGATCGCGCTTGAACTCCACCGGGTCGACGGCCACGACGTGCCGGGCACCCGCGTGTGCGGCACCCTGTACCGCGTTGATGCCCACGCCGCCGATGCCGATCACGACGACGGAGTCACCCACCTTGGTGCCGCCGATCGCCGTCGCGGAGCCCCAGCCCGTGGCGACGCCGCAGCCGAGCAGGGCGGCCTTGTCGAGCGGGATGTCGTCCTCGATCTTGATGACCGACGCTTCGTGCACGGTGACGTACGGCGCGAACGTGCCGAGCAGGCACATCTGGATCACCGGGTCACCGTTGAGCGTCACCCGGTGGGTCTTGTCGGCGATCGCCTGCCCGGTGAGGAGGTTCGCCCCCTCGTCGCAGATGTTCTGCAGGCCCTTCGCGCACGCGCGGCACCGCCCGCAGGCCGGGATGAAGGCGAGCACCACGTGGTCGCCCTCCCGGATGTTGGTGACTCCGGGCCCGACCTTGGTGACCACGCCGGCGCCCTCGTGCCCGCCGAGGACGGGGAAGGACGGCATCGGCGTCGCGCCGGTGCGCAGATGTTCGTCGGAATGGCACAGCCCGGACGCAGCCAGACGTACCTGTACTTCGCCGGCGACCGGATCGCCCAGGTCGATCTCCTCGATCTCCCACGGTTGATTGAGCCCTTTGATCACCGCAGCCTTGGTCTTCACGAACCCTCCCACCGGATCCACTGTGAACTGTGTCACCATGAGTAGAGCAGGACGAGCGTCCGAACGGACGACTTTGAGGATCTCCCCAGGACGCGAGTTACCTGATACCTTGGGTAACAGAAATGTCCCCACGGAGGTACAGATGATCCACATCCGCCACAGCGCCGTCGCGGAGGTCCCCCTCGACGTGGCGTTCGCCTACCTCGACGACCACCGCACGGTCCCCGAATGGATGTACGGCGTCCACCGCTTCGAACCGGTGGGGTCACAGGTCAACGGCATCGGCGCGATCTTCGACGCCACCATGCAGATCGGGCCGAAGGGCCTCGATTCGCGCCTGGCGATCGTCGACTGGGAACTCGACCGCAGGATCGTCCTCGACTCCATCGCCGGATTCCGCACCTCCTCGTGGTGGGAACTCGCCGACCTCGGCGACGGCCGGGTCCGTCTCGACGTCGACTTCGCCTACCAGCTCCCCGGCGGGCTGGCCGGGCGGGCACTGGGCAAGCTCATCGAAC
Source organism: Rhodococcus sp. P14 (assembly GCF_000256505.1). Lineage (NCBI taxonomy): Bacteria > Bacillati > Actinomycetota > Actinomycetes > Mycobacteriales > Nocardiaceae > Rhodococcus > Rhodococcus sp. P14. Next base: position 5,013 of record NZ_AJFC01000297.1, read on the forward strand.
CGGTGGTGAGTACCGCGATCCGCCAGACGGAACAGGCGCTGCGCTCGAATCTCGGCCACGTCGCCTGAGCGCGCGCCGGCCTCGGGCGGGGCAATTCGCGCGCTCGTCCGGAATCCGCCCGCACTGCTGCCTGGGCGGATTCCGAAGGTGCGAGCAAGTCCGCTAGGTTCCCGGCGGAGGTTCCGCCGTATGACTGACGATCGCCGCATGATCCACGTGCGCCACGACGGGGTGGCCCACGTCGAACTCGACACCGCCTTCGCATACGTCGCCGACCACCGCACGGTCCCGGAGTGGATGTACGGCGTGACCCGCTTCGAGCCCGTGGGCGAGCAGGTCCGCGGCGTGGGCGCGGTGTTCGACGCGTGCATGCGGATCGGTCCGGCCGCCTTCACCTCCCGGCTCGAGATCGTCGAGTGGGAGGACAACCACCGGATCGTGCTGAGCTCGATCTCCGGCTTCCGCACCCGCTCGGCGTGGCAGTTCGACGACCTGGGCGACGGCGACATGCGGCTCGCCGTCGACTTCGGCTACCAGCTGCCCGGCGGCCCGGCCGGGCGTGCGGCCGGGCTGCTCATCGAGCCCCTGGTGGGCACGATCGTGCGGCGGACCGAGAACGCGCTGCGGGACCAGGTCGTCCGGAACGCCTGATCCCGCAGCCCTGATCCCGCAGCGCGGAAGAGATCAGAAGTTGCCGCGCGCTTCCTGCTCCCGCTCGATCGCCTCGAACAGGGCCTTGAAGTTGCCCTTGCCGAAGCCGAGCGAACCGTGCCGTTCGATCAGTTCGAAGAAGACGGTCGGCCGGTCGGTGATCGGCTTGGTGAAGATCTGCAGCAGGTAGCCGTCCTCGTCGCGGTCGACGAGGATGCCGCGCTTCTGCAGCTCCTCGATCGGCACCCGCACCTCGCCGATCCGGGCCCGCAGCTCGGGGTCCTCGTAGTAGGCGTCCGGGGTGGCGAGGAACTCCACGCCCTCCTCACGGAGCCGGTCGACGGCGGTGAGGATGTCGTTGGTGGCCAGCGCCAGGTGCTGTGCGCCGGGACCGCGGTAGAAGTCGAGGTACTCGTCGATCTGCGAGCGCTTCTTCGCCACGGCCGGCTCGTTGAGCGGGAACTTGACGCGGTGGTTGCCGTTGCAGACCACCTTGCTCATCAGGGCCGAGTAGTCGGTGGCGATGTCGTCGCCGATGAACTCGGCCATGTTGGTGAATCCCATGACGCGGTTGTAGAAGTCGACCCACTCGTCCATGTGGCCGAGCTCGACGTTGCCGACCACGTGGTCGAGCGCCTGGAAGATCCGTTTGGGAGCGCCGTCGCGCTTGCGGTAGGTCGACGACTTGTCCACGTAGCCGGGCAGATACGTGCCGGAGTACCGCGAGCGGTCGACGAGGGTGTGCCGGGTCTCGCCGTAGGTGGCGATCGCGGCGAGACGCACCGTGCCGTGCTCGTCGCTGATCTCGTACGGCTCCTCGAGCACCGTCGCGCCCTGGGCCCGGGCGTGCGCGACGCACTTGTCGACGTCGGGCACCTGCAGCGCGATGTCGACGACGCCGTCGCCGTGCCGGCGGTGGTGGTCGACGAGCGGGCTGTCCGGATCCACCGCACCCTTGACGACGAACCGCACCGCACCGCTCCGCAGGACGTAGGCGTGGTGGTCGCGGTTGCCGGTGGTGGGACCGGAGTAGGCGATCAGTTCCATTCCGAACGCGGACTGGTAGTAGTGCGCGGCCTGCGTGGCGTTACCCACCACCCACACCACCGCGTCCCAGCCGCTGACGGGGAACGGGTCCCGATCGGCGTCGTACTCGACGAGGCCGACGAGCTGCCGCAGTTCCTCGGCGTTCAGCTGGGCGAGCTTCTCGCTGTCGGTAAGGGTGAACTCGAGAGTCATGGCGATTCCTCCTGCCGCCGGACGCGGCGCCATCGGTGTGTCGTGTGTCACCAGGAAAAACCTGTCGCGAGGACGGCGCAATCTCCCCCTTTTCAGCTGGCCCACCTGACTGGAATACGAGGGATGCCGGGCGCACCGCTATACAATCGGTACAGTTTCCGCCGCCTCTTCGGAAGGAACGGCCATGCGTGACACCGTGCAGCTGGACGAGTTGGATTTCGCGCTCCTGGAAACGCTGCACACGGATCCGAAGATCGGTGCGCTGGAGTTGTCCCGGCGGTTGCGGGTGGCGCGCGCGACGGTCTCGGCACGGGTGCGCCGGCTCGAGGAGTCCGGCGTCATCGCCGGCTACGAACCGCGCCTGAACCTGGCGGCGGCCGGATTCGAGGTCCAGGCCTTCGTGACGATGGAGATCGTCCAGGGTGCGCTCGAAGCCATCACCGATGTCCTCGAAGCGATTCCCGGGGTGCTCGAGGCGTTCGCGACGACCGGCGCCGGCGACATCCTGTGCCGGATCGCCGCGGACTCCCACCTCGGGCTGCAACAGACGCTGATCGAACTGAACCGCTCGTCGATCGTCGCCCGGTCGACCAGCGTCATGGTGTTGTCGGAGGTGGTCCGCTACCGGGCCATGCCCCTGCTGCGCACCCTCCAGCCGGGCAGAACCGCCAAAGCGCCCGCCTACCGCCGGTAGAGCTGACGACCGGCCCACCAGCCCTCCCCCGCAGAAAACGGCGGCACAGCTCTGCACACTGCACAGAAAATCGGCATCCCGCTGCGCTACAGCTCTTCAGGCTGATCAGTAGCGCAGGCCGCACTTGCGCGGCGTTTGTAACCACGGTCACAGTCTTCTTCATTCGCCCGCACCCGGGCACCGCACCGTCCCGACTCCCGAGAGAAGACATGAAGAACCTGCTGACCCGTTTCGAGGACAAGGCCCCCGAGATCGTCTTCGAGTGGCACGACACCGAGACCACTGCCCGCGGCTGGGTCGTCATCAACTCCCTGCGCGGTGGAGCGGCCGGCGGCGGCACCCGCATGCGCCGCGGCCTCGACCGCCGCGAGGTCGAGTCCCTGGCCAAGACCATGGAGGTCAAGTTCACCGTCTCCGGTCCGGCCATCGGCGGCGCCAAGTCCGGCATCGACTTCGATCCGTCCGACCCGCGCAAGGACGGGGTGCTGCGCCGCTGGTTCGCGGCCGTCGCGCCGCTGCTGCGCGCCTACTACGGCACCGGCGGCGACCTCAACGTCGACGAGATGACCGAGGTCGTGCCGCTCACCGAGAGCAACGGTCTGTGGCATCCCCAGGAGGGCGTCGTCAACGGGCACTTCGCCGCGGACGAGCGCGAGCGCATCCAGCGGGTCGGGCAGCTGCGGCTCGGTGTGGCCAAGGTCGTCGAGGACACCCGCTTCACCCCCGCCCCGGACGCGAAGTACACGGTGGCCGATCTCATCACCGGCTGGGGCGTCGCCGAGTCGGTGCGGCACCACTACCGCATCTACGGGGACGCGGCCGGCAACCGCGAGCTCACCGGCAAGCGCGTGCTCGTCCAGGGCTGGGGCAACGTCGGGGCGGCCGCGGCCTACTACCTGGCACAGGCCGGCGCCCGCGTCGTCGGCATCATCGACCGCGACGGCGGCATCCTCGACACGGACGGACTCGACTTCGACGAGGTGCGCACCCTGCTGCTGACCAAGAACGGCAACGCGCTCCGCAGCGACCGGATGCGTCCCTTCACCGAGGTGCACGACGCGATCTGGGATCTCGGCGCCGAGGTCTTCCTCCCGTGCGCCGCGTCCCGGCTGGTCACCCGCGAGCAGGTCGACCGTATGGTCGCGGCGGGCCTCGAGGTGATCGCCAGCGGCGCGAACGTCCCCTTCGCCGACGACGAGATCTTCTACGGTCCCACCTACGAGCACGCCGACAAGTCCGTCTCGGTGATCCCCGACTTCATCGCCAACAGCGGCATGGCCCGCGCCTTCGCGCAGCTCATGGAGGGCGACGTCGAGGTCTCCGACGCCGCGATCTTCGGTGACGTCTCGGACACCGTCGCCGGGGCGCTGCAGCGCTGCCACGAGCGCAGCGCCGACCATACGGGCGTCGCGGCCACGGCGTTCGAGATCGCCCTCGACCAGCTGGTGCCGGCGGGGGAGCGCATCGATGACTGACACCTTGGCCACCCCACCGGCCACCACGGCCGCGCCCGCCCCACGGGCGATGCTGCATCAGGCGATGCGACCGCGGCAACTGGTGATGATGAGCCTCGGCGGCGCGATCGGCGCGGGCCTGTTCGTCGGCTCCGGCGCCGGCATCGCGGTCGCCGGCCCGGCCATCCTCGTCTCGTTCCTCGCCGCTGCAGCCCTCGTGGTCCTCATCATGCGGATGATGGGCGAAATGGCGGCCGCGAACCCCGCCAGCGGTGCGTTCTCGGTGCACGCGGAGAACGCCCTCGGTTCCGTCGCCGGTCGCACCATCGGCTGGCTGTACTGGATCCAGGTGGTCATCGTGATCGCGGCGGAGGCCACCGGCGCCGCCGCCATCACCGCCGCCTCGATCCCCGGGATCCCGCAGTGGGCCGCGGCCCTGTTCTTCATGGTCGTCCTCACCGGCGTGAACCTCGTCGGCGTGCGCCGGTTCGGTGAGGTCGAATTCTGGTTCGCGGCACTGAAGATCGTCGCCATCGTCGCCTTCCTCGCGATCGGCGTCGCGATGATCGCCGGCTGGGTGCCGGCCTTCGACAGCACCGGGTTCGCGAACCTGACCGCACACGGAGGCTTCGCCCCCACCGGTATCGCCGGCATCGCCGCCGGACTGCTCATCGTGGTGTTCGCGTTCGGCGGCACCGAGATCATCGCGATCGCAGCCGCCGAGACCTCGGATCCGCGCCGCAACGTCGGCCGCGCGGTGCGCACGCTGATCTGGCGCATCCTGGTCTTCTACATCGGCTCGGTGCTGATCATGGTGACGGTGCTGCCGTGGACCTCCGAGGATCTTGTCACGGGACCGTTCGTCGCGGTGCTGAACGCCGGCTCGGTGCCGGGGGCCGCCGCCGTGATGACCGTGATCGTCGTGGTGGCGTTGCTGTCCTCGCTCAACGCGATGCTCTTCAGCGCCTCACGGATGATCTACTCGCTCTCGCAACGCGGTTCGGCGTACCCGGTGTTCGGCCGGGTGGCCGCCAACGGCGTGCCCCGCAACGCGGTCCTGGCCTCGGTGGCGTTCGGATTCGTCACCGTCGCACTCAACTACGTGCGTCCCGACAAGGTCCTGCCGCTGCTTCTCAACGCGGTCGGCTCGACCATCCTCGTGCTGTGGACGTTCGTGGCGGTCTCGCACCTCGTGCTGCGTAAGCGGGCACGCCGCGAAGGCACCGAAGACGCTCTGCCGCTGAAGATGTGGGGCTTCCCGTACCTGTCGTACGCGACGCTCGGCCTGCTCGCCGGCATCGCCGTGCTCGCACTGTTCGACTCGGCCGCGCGCACCCAACTCGTCGCGACCGGCGCCCTCACCGCGACGATCGCGGGCGCGTGCTGGCTCCTGCACCGCCGGCAGGCGGTCCGGCAGCCGTAACCGACCGTACAGACGACGACGCCGTGCGTCCTCCCGCAGGGGGGAAGGACGCACGGCGTCGTCGTGGTTCGGTCTCCGCCGTCAGTCCTTCGGACCACCGGCGACGTAGATGACCTGGCCGGAGACGAAGCCCGCGCCCTCGCTCGCGAGGAACGACGCGGTGTGCGCGATGTCCTCGGGCTTTCCGGTGCGGGCGACGGGGATCTGCGACGCCGCGGCGGCCTTGAAGTCCTCGAACGACATCCCGACCCGCTCGGCCGTCGCCGCGGTCATCTCGGTCTCGATGAAACCGGGGGCGATCGCGTTGGCGGTCACGCCGTACTTGCCGAGCTCGATCGCGAGGGTCTTGGTGAAGCCCTGCATGCCGGCCTTGGCCGCGGAGTAGTTGACCTGGCCGCGGTTGCCCAGCGCGGAGGTGCTCGACAGGTTGACGATGCGACCGAACTTGGCCTCCACCATGTACTTCTGCGTCGCACGGGACATGAGGAACGCACCCCGCAGGTGCACGTTCATCACGGCGTCCCAGTCGTCGACGGTCATCTTGAACAGCAGGTTGTCGCGGGTGATGCCGGCGTTGTTGATCAGCACCGTGGGATCGCCCAGTTCGCTCGCGACCTTCTCCACGGCCGCGGCGACGGACTGCTCGTCGGCGACGTTCGCACCGACGGCGAGGGCCTTGCCGCCGGCCGCCGCGATGGCCGAGACGGTGTCGGCGCATGCGGACTCGTCGAGGTCCAGAACCGCGACCTGGAATCCGTCCTCGGCGAGACGCTTGGCCACCGCGGCGCCGATACCGCGCGCGGCGCCGGTGACGATGGCGGTACGGGTGCTTGCTTCGCTCACTGCTTACCTCCGGTGTGGTTGGAAACTTCAGTTGATGGTGAGGCCGCCGTCGACCGCGATCGTCTGTCCGGTGACGTAACCGGCGGCCGCCGAGGTGAGCCACACGGCGGTGGCGGCGATCTCGGCGGGATCACCGGTGCGGCCCAGGACGATTCGCGGCTTCATGCTGTCGAGATAGCCGGGCTGGTATTCGTCGGTCATCTCCGTCTCGAAGAATCCCGGCGCGATGGCATTGACGCGGATGCCCTTGCGGGCCCCCCACTGCTGGGCCAGGTCGCGGGTCAGGCCGATCACGCCGGCCTTGCTCGCGGCGTAAGCGGCTTGCGGCAGTCCCGCGGTGGTGAGGCCCAGCACGGAGGAAATGTTGACGATGGCGCTGCCCGGCTGCATGACGCGCCCGGCGGCCTGCGCTGCCCAGTACGAACCGTTCAGGTTGATGTCGATGACGCGCCGGAACTGCTCCGGAGTCTCCTTGGTGGCCGGGACGGCCGTGCCGATACCGGCGTTGTTGATGAGGATGTCGACCTTGCCGAAGTGCTCGACCGCGGCGTCGACCATCCGCTGCGCCTGCTCGGGCTCGGCGATGTCGGTCTCGACGCTCAGCGCGCGGCGACCTGCCGCACGGACGAGTTCGGCGGTCTGTTCGAGCCGGTCCGCGCGACGGGCCGCGAGCACGACGTCGGCTCCGGCCTCGGCGAGGGCCTGGGCGAAGGCGACCCCGAGGCCGGAGGACGCGCCGGTGACGATCGCGACGCGGTCGTCGAGGCGGAACTTGTCGAGTACGGACATGGGGGTAGTCTCCTCCGAAAATTGGTACCTACGCGACTTGTATAGTTGAATTCGCGCTCGAGTTCAAGATCGTTTCTTCGAAAAAGGCGCGGTCACAAGCCCTTTCGGGCCCGCGACCGCGCCTCGTTCGCGTTCCGGTCGAGAGGGGTCAGCTCAGGCGCTCGAGCACCATCGCCATGCCCTGACCACCGCCGACGCACATCGTCTCCACGCCGAACTGCTTGTCGTGGGTCTGCAGGTTGTTGAGCAGCGTGGCGGTGATCCGCGCCCCGGTCATGCCGAACGGGTGGCCGAGGGCGATCGCGCCACCGGAGACGTTGAGCTTGTCCTCGTCGATGCCGAGCTCCCGGGCGGAGCCGAGCACCTGCACGGCGAACGCCTCGTTGATCTCGAACAGGTCGATGTCGGAGATGGTCTTGCCGGCGTTCGCGAGGGCCTTCTTGACCGCCTCGATCGGGCCCAGGCCCATGATCTCCGGCGACAGCCCGGACACGCCGGTCGAGACGATCCGCGCCAGCGGGGTCAGACCCAGCTCCTCGGCCTTGGTGTCGGACATGATCACCAGGGCCGCGGCGCCGTCGTTGAGCGGGCAGGCGTTGCCCGCGGTGATGGTGCCGTCGGGGCGGAAGACCGGCTTGAGCTGGCTCACGGCCTCGTAGGTGGTGCCGGGCCGGGGGCCGTCGTCGGTGGTCACGACGGTGCCGTCGGGCAGGGTGACGGGGCTGATCTCGCGCTCGAAGAAGCCGGACTTGATGGCTTCCTCGGCCCGGTTCTGCGACCGCACGCCCCACCGGTCCTGGTCCTCGCGGGAGATGCCGGTCATCGACGCGACGTTCTCCGCGGTCTGACCCATCGCGATGTACACGTCGGGCAGCAGACCCTCGCTGCGCGGGTCCGTCCACGCCGTGCCGCCCTCGGCGAGCGTGGCGGTGCGGGCCTCGGCGTCGGCGAACAGCGGGTTCTTGGTGTTCGGCAGGCCGTCGGCGTTGCCGGTGACGAAGCTCGAGACGGACTCGACACCGGCGGAGACGAACACGTCGCCCTCGCCGGCCTTGATCGCGTGCAGCGCCATGCGGGTGGTCTGCAGCGACGACGAGCAGTAGCGGTTGACGGTCACGCCGGGCAGGAAGTCGTAGCCCAACTGCACCGCGACGACGCGGGCGATGTTGAACCCGGACTGGCCGGCGGGCTGGCCGCAGCCGAGCAACAGGTCGTCGATCTGGGTCGGGTCCAGCTCCGGCACCTTCGCCAGGGCGGCGGCGACCATCTGGGTGGCCAGATCGTCCGGGCGCACGGTCTTGAGCGACCCCTTCATTGCCCGCCCGATGGGGGAACGGGCGGCGGAGACAATCACAGCTTCGGGCATCACGCGCTCCTTGTTCGGTGTTGACGCTTCGAGTCTCTACAGGCCCAGATCGCGGCCGATGAGTTCTTTCATGATCTCGTTGGTGCCGGCCCAGATCTTGGTGACGCGGGCGTCCTTCCATGCACGAGCCACACGGTACTCGTTCATGAACCCGTAGCCACCGTGGATCTGCACGCACGCGTCCAGGACCTCGGACTGCGTCTGCGCGCTCCACCACTTCGCCTTGGCCGCGTCCACGGCGGTGAGCTTGCCGTCGGCATGCGCCTCGACGGCCTGGTCGACGTACGCCTCGGCGACCTCGATCTTGGTGACCAGCTCGGCCAGCAGGAACTTGTTGTACTGCATGGCGCCGATGGCCTGGCCGAACGCCTTGCGCTCCTTCGCGTACTCGATGGTCTCGAGCAGGATGTGCTTGGCGTGGTGCACATTGTTGACCGCGGAGCCGAGTCGCTCCTGCGGCAGCATCTTCATCATCGAGATGAAGCCCATGCCCTCCTCGCCGATGAGGTTGGCGTGCGGGACGCGAACGTCCTTGAAGAACAGCTCTGCGGTGTCGGCCTCGGGCTGACCGACCTTGTCCAGCTTGCGGCCGTTCTCGAAGCCCTCCATCCCGCGCTCGACGGCGAACAGGGAGATGCCCTTCGCGCCCTTCGACGGGTCGGTGCGGGCCGCGACGACGACGAGGTCGCAGTTGTAGCCGTTGGTGATGAACGTCTTGGCGCCGTTGAGGATCCAGTCGTCACCGTCGCGCACGGCGGTGGTCTTCAGGTTGGCGAGGTCGGAGCCGCCGGACGGCTCGGTCATGCCGATGGCGCAGATGAGCTCGCCGGTGGCGCAGCGCGGCAGCCAGCGCTCGCGCTGTTCCTCGTTGCCCAGGTGGACGATGTAGGGGACGGTGATGTCCGAATGGATACCCATCGACGAGGACAGCGCCATGTTGGCCCGGGCGAACTCCTCGCCGAGGATGGCGTTGAAGCGGTAGTCGTTCGCCTCCATGCCACCGAAGCGCTCCGGGATCTCGAGCCCCAGGAAGCCGGCCTTACCGGCCTCGATCCAGATGTCACGCGGGATCTCGTGACGTTCGATGAGCTCCTCCGCACGGGGCATGACGAACCGGTTCACGAACTCGCGCGCCGACTCGCGGAACGCCTCGTGATCGGGGCCGTACAGGGTGCGTCGCATCAACCGCTCCTCAAATCTGTAAGCATCTGCTTATTTTCTAAGCGTGCGCTTATAGTGAACCGCGGCCGCTATCTTGTCAACCAGGCCGCAGCAGGAACGGGAGCACGACGTGAGCACATCCAGGGACGCGGTGATCAGCGGATCGAAGGCCGCGGCCCGGCTACGCGAGGCAGCCGTCGAGGTGTTCGCCGAGAACGGCTACGGCGGCACCACCACCCGCCAGATCGCCGCCCGCCTCGACATGAGCCCGGCCGCGATGTACCCGCACTACAAGTCCAAGGAAGAACTGCTCTACGCGATCAGCTACGAGGGCCACGATCTCGCCCTCGAGGTGGTGCGCACCGCCGACCTGCCCGACGAGGACGCCACCACGCGTCTGTCCACCGTCATCGCCCGGTTCGCCGAGTGGCAGGCCGAGCACCATCGCCGCGCCCGCGTCGTCCAGTACGAACTGACCGCCCTCACCCCGGAGCACTACCGCGTCATCACCGGCCTGCGCCGACGCACCACCCAGGTCGTCCGCACCATCGTCGACGCCGGGGTCGCCTCCGGCGAGTTCACCGTCCCCGACACCGAGGGCGTCACCCTGGCCCTGATGTCGCTGTGCGTCGACATCTGCCGTTGGTACCCCTCCGGCCGCTACAACGAGCCCCACGCCATCGCGAACCTCTACTCCGATCTGGCCCTGCGCCTCGTCGGCGCCGTCCGTTAGGATCTGCCCCACACGACGGATCGGGGGGTCCATGATCGGGGGGACGTCTTCGCGCGGCGATCGGCCGACTGCGCACGCAACGGATGTCGCGGGTGACCGGAGAGCGCGTCGGCCACACGCTCGCGCCGCGACCTACCGAGAACGACGACGGGTACGCACGCGTGGGTGGATCGTCGCCGTCGCGGCGGCGACGGCCGGCGCGTGCACCTCCGTCGCACCCCCGGAACCCACAGCACCCGCGGAGCCGCCGGCCACGTCGACCACCCGTGTGCCGCGCATCGTCGACGAATCCGACCGGCCCCCGGTCACGTTCGACCCCTGCCTCGACATCCCCGACCAGGTACTCCGCGACGCCGGCTACGACCCGAAGTCGGAGGAGGTCAGCGACTTCGCCGCGACGCACTACACATTCCTCGGGTGCAGCTATCAGGGCACGTTACGCATCCCCGGAGTTCTCCGCCGTTACGGACTCAATCTCAATTCCGGCAACATCACCTTCGCCGAAGTGCAGGAGAAGGTCGGCGGGTACGCGACCCCCATCGAAGTCGACGGCCGACGCGCCCTCCTCGAGGTCGACCCGAGCCTGCGCCACGCGTGTGCCGTCAACGTGGAGACGTCGTTCGGGGTCCTCATCATCTCGCGCGTCTACCACCCCGACCACGGCAACGGCGTCCCGCAAGGGGAATGGTGCGCCGGACTCGAGGACACCGCCGCGCGGATCTCCGTACTCATCGGCAACTGATCGGAAGGAACAAGGTGAGCAGACCGCTGCGACTCGACCCCCACACGATCGACGAGATCGTCGCACTATGCGACACCATGCTCGCGACACTGTCCCACGCGATCGACCGATCCGAGGACCTGACCCGAGCCGTGAGCTTCGGCGGATTCGAGTCCGCGGAACAACTTCGCCGAGGCTTCCTCATCAAGGCCAGAGGCACCCCGGAGTCCGCCTACGAGCGGCTCACCCAGTTCCACGAGGTCCTCACCCGCATGCGCGAGACCTTCGCCGCCGGCGGGCAGGGATTCCTCGACGCCGAGTACGACTGGGTCCGGCGTCTCGGCACGACCGACTCCACGTGAACGCCAGCACTTTTGCACCGCTCGACGAGTCACGCGATATCCGCGCGGGCGCCAGTCATCCGCGAACGCAATCGAGGGCGCGGACGACTGGGGACCGCGCGGATGCGACGAGGGCGATCGCGGCACCACCTGCACGGCCCGGCACGACTCGCCACAGGACTGTCCGGTCCGCTACGATCCTGCGCACTACCACGGAATCGGGGGGACTCCATGGGCATGTCAGTCGAGGCTTCACACGGCACCGGAAGACGCGCGGCGCGACACGTCGCGGTCGTGAGCGGAAGTGCCGAATAAATTGTCGTACAACGAGAATCCGATCCGGTCGATGCTCGATCCGCTGCTCGATCCCGCGGTGCCGGAGCGGGTCGACGCCCTGACGAACTGGCACACCAGCCTGGTTGCACGGCTCGACGGCAGCTTCGATCCGGACTATGCCACCGTGTTCGAGAACTTCCACAGCATGGAGCACGACGCCATCTACCGGGACGTCCAGAGAATGGACCCGGGTGCGATGAGGAGCCTGGCGGAGAGCTGGCGCGCGATCGCGACCGACATGAGCATCGGCTTCATCTTCGGAACCCAGATGATCTGCAACAAGATTGCCGAGGGATGGGACGGCGAGGCGGCACAGCAGGCCGTGGCGGCGACCCGCTCCTTCGCGACGTCGGCCGAACAACTGGTCGCCGCCCTGCTGGCGGTGTCGACGAAGCTGGCTGCGGCATCGGAGATCGCCACCGCCGTCCGAACCAATGTGCAACCACCGCCGATACGGATCCCGATGCCGTCGGGTGTGGTGGTGCCACAGGACACGGCGGAGTTCGCGCGGGCGGCGGAGGCTGCACGCACCGAGGCCGTGCGCGTCATGGAGTCGCTCTACGTCCCGCACTACCGCGAATCCGGCACGGCGGTCCCGATCCTGCCGTCCCCGCACGAGGCGACGGCAGGATCGGGACCGCTCGGACCGAGCCCAGCGGAGCGCCCCGCGGATAGTGCGAACGGCCGAGGTGGCGGTTCCGGGCCCGCGGGAGCCGGCAGCGACGGCCGACCGGTCACGGACACCGCGTCCCCCGACGCCCCAGCCCCCGACGCCCCAGCCCCAGACGCCCCTGCCCCAGACCGTCACGCGGCACCGGGCGACCCGACGACGGGTGCTGCCGAGCCCTCGACGACCGTCCCGGCCGCGACGACGGCGGCCGGCGCGACCACGACCCCGGAGCGCTCCCCTGGGGGATTCCCGGGCGGAACCGGCGGAGCGACGTCGGGGGGCGGTGGCGCGGGAGGCGCCGGCGCGGGGACCGGCGCCGGCGCTCCGGGACTCGGCGGACCCGGTCCCGTCGGCGGCGTGCCGATGGCGAACGGAACGACCGGTTCGGCGACGTCGGGTCCCGGCGCGCGCGCCGGCTCCGGCCGCGCGGGCGGCATGTACCCGGGCATGCTGGGCGCCCCCGCACGCCCGGCACGGGACGACGACGCCGCCCGCACGGTGCCCAGCTACCTCGTGGGCATCGACAACGGGAACGAGCTGATCGGTCCGATGCCGCTCACCGCGCCGCCGGTACTGGGGGTCGATCCGGCATGACGTGGCGGCTCACACCCGACCGGTTCCTCGCGCTGTGGACCGCGACAGGACTCGACGAGGTCCCGTTTCCCCTGCGCTACCGCTCGACCGCGCTGTGGGAGGACGAACACGCCGCGAACGTGGAGGCGGCCCACCGGTGGCGGCGCATGAATCCCGACGAGCAGCTCGCGGCGGCGATGGCGACGATGCGGCACGCGGAGGTCACCGTCGAGGCGTACGGGCAGACCTCGGCCGACTCCGAGCTGCGGCTGCGGGGCTGCATCAGGCACGACTCCGCGGTCCTGGTGCGACAGGAACCGGGGCGTGCCGGCGACTTCGTCGTCACGACCACGTCGGCGTACACCTTGGCGGACGCCGTCGTGCAGTGTCTGCCCGACGCACCCGCAGGCACGGCGCCGGCGCTGTCCGCGCCCACCGCGGAGGTGGCGGAGTTCTCGACCCCGACGCAGGTACTGCGGACCGCGCAGGCGCCGCCCGCAGTCCGATTGCGACGGCTGCTGACCGATCCCCGGTCCGGGACGGGCAACCTGCGGGTACTGTCCTCACCGGACGGTCTGACCTTCACGCCGGTCACCGATCTCGGTTGGTTCGACGTCGTCGGGGACGGCCGGTACCTGTTCCGGACGGGCCGCCACACCCACGTCTGTCCCGCGTCGCCGGAGCTGCTGCGCGACGAGCTGGCCCGCGCCGTCGACGGGGCTCGCGAGAAGCGCGGTCGGGTCGGCGATACCGGTTTACGCTGGGTTCATGGTTGAACGGGATCGAACCGTCGACGGTAGGCCGCAGAATGCCCGTCCGCGCGACGCGCTGGGGCGTCCTCTCCCCTACGGCGAGGAGGGTGTCGAGCGGGTCCCGGAGGACCTGGACCTCGAGCCCGACGAGGCGATCACCGAGGCCCAGCGGCTGCTCGACCACGGCCATCCGTTTCATGCGCACGAGGTGCTGGAGAGCACGTGGAAATCGGCGCCGGTCGAGGAGCGGCCCCTGTGGCAGGGGCTGGCGCAGCTCGCCGTGGGGCTGACGCATCTGCTGCGGGACAATCCGGCGGGTGCGGCGTCGTTGTTGCGGCAGGGGGAGGCGCGGATCCGGCACTACGAGGACGAGCCGCCGCACGGGCTGGACATCGACGGTCTGGCGGCGTGGGCCGAGCACCTGCTGACCGAGATCGAACGCGGCGAGCCGATTCCGGAACCGCCGATTCCCCGGCTGCGGCTGCCCTGATGCCCGTGCTCCCGATGTTCCCGCTGGGAACCGTGCTGCTGCCGGGCGACGCGCTTCCGCTCCATGTGTTCGAGCCGCGCTACCGCCGCCTGGTCCGGGACTGCCTCGCAGATCCGGACGGGCCACGATTCGGCGTCGTGCTCATCGAGCGAGGGCACGAGGTGGGGGGCGGGGAGACCCGCCACGACGTCGGCACGATCGCGCGGATCGTGATGGACACCGAACTCGACGACGGTCGATACGTCCTGGAGTGCATCGGGGAAGAGCGGATCCGGGTGAAGAACTGGCTTCCGGACGACCCGTACCCACGCGCGGAGGTCGAGCCGTGGCCGGACACGGTTTCCGGCCCGGTGGATTTCGCCGAACTGAGCGTGGGGCTCGGCCGGCTCTACGGTCTGCTCGACCGGCTGTCGAACGGTCGGATCGAACCGCCGAGCATCACCGAACTGCCCGACGAGCCGGGCGCGCGGCTGTTCGCACTGGCGCGGTTCGTTCCGATCGGCGAGGCGGACCGATTGCAGGTGCTCACGGCGCCCGGACCCGCCGAACGATCGGCGGTGGTGACCGAATGCGTCTCGAACGCAGTCCAGCTCGCCCAGTGGCGCCTCGACAGCATGTGAGATCGACCGATCCCGCGGACCGCGCAGAACCCCGTTCTCCCACGTCCCGGCGGCCGTTGCTCGTTCGGCGGTCCCGGTTCTCCACACCCTCGGGGCGCGGAAAACCCTGTGGACCAGATCAACTGGTATGGTTCCGCTGTCGACAAGGGGGGTCGAGAAATGTCGAAGTGGGGCGTCGTCGTCTTCGAGCTGGGCAAAGTGGTGTTGTGGTGCGTGGGGGGCGCGCTCGCCATCGGCGGGATATCGGCAGCAGGGAGCCTGCTGGCGCCGGATGTTCCGGATGCGGCGCCGGAGTGGGCCCCACCGGTCACGACGTCACGTGCCGAGTCACCTACTGCCACAACACCACGACGTGAACTGCCACCGGGATTCCCAACGATGGAGCGGGCTCCGAAACTGCCCGACGTTCCCGAGGGCGCACCGCAACCGGTACCGACGAAGTTCGGGCTCACGTACACCACGCCACCCGGCTGGTTCGGGGGAGAGTCCATTATGGGGTGGAACGGCCGTGGCGGTGAAATGATGGTGATCGGTTCGGCATCCTCCTTCGGGAATGGGTACTGCGCCGCGGAAGACACGTCCACGCTGGCGTCCGTGGGTATCACGGGGCGGCCCGCCGGTGACCTGCTGACCGTGGCTGCTCACGAGGTTCGAGCAGTCGAGTGGATGTACTCCGGCCGGGAACAGTCGCCGACGGTCGAGTATTCGGCCCCGGTCCATTTCGACATCGACGGAAATCCGGCGGTCCGGATCACGGCGCGTGTAGCCGACATCCCGCACATCCACGAATGTGCCCCGCCGGCAGCACGGTGGGACTTCGTGGCCACCACCGGCCTGGCCTCAGCGGAGGTCGCGGTCTTCGTCGTGCAGGCGGATCGCGGTGTGGCCGGCCAGCTCGACGACGATTCCATCGACGGCCTCGTCGAGTCGCTGAGGAGGTCGTGATGTCCGAGACATACGAGAGGTTCAGCGCCACCGCGAATCAGATCGCCGGCGCTGCCGTCGCTGCGCAGGAGATCGGCAACGATGTGTTGTGGGCCAACCGGTACCTCGCCGTCCACGGTGAGCCGGCCGGCACACTGGACGGTGCACTGTTGCGGACGATCCAGGACGGGTTCCGGGCAGTTCTGCCGTCGGCACAGTCTCGATACTTCGTCCTTGCCGATCTCTGCCTGAAGACCGGCATCGAATTGAACCGCTGCGCGTGGATCTACTACGACACGGAGGAACGCAACTACGAACGGCTCAATGCCAACCTCCTCTTTCCGGAGTCGATCGACGCATACGATCCGGAGACACCGGCCGCCGGCCCGGCGCGACCGTACCCCGATCCCGTCCGGACCGGGGTTGCGGGCAGGACCGAACTCCCTCACCCCGAAGCCCCCGACGAGGACGTCCGTGAGATCGTCGCGGAGGCGGCCGGCTGGCTCGGCGACGTCGACAAGACAATCGAGATGCTGACCGAGTGGAGCCCGATCGCCCAGGTGATCGAACCGCTGGACGGAAACTGGAACGAACTGCGGCGACTCGGCAACGCGTACCGCATCGCCGGGGAGGCGGTGGAGGCCGGCGGGGAGAATCTCGACGCCGTGGTGCGAGCTCTGGATCCCCACTGGAACGGGCAGGCTGCCCGGGCGTTCACGGACTACGCCGGCCGGATCGTCGACGCGCTCCGGTGGGAGGGACCGGTCGGACGCGTGGTCGAGGAGACGTGCAACCTGGTTGCGGAGAAGATCCGGGAAGCGATCGTCACCGCGGTTCGGTCGCTGAAGGAGATGCTCGAGGAAGAGGTGGCGTTCGACGACGGGATGCAGACGCTGAAGTTCGCGCTGAAGAAGGTCCCGTTCGCCGGCACGGCCGTACAGATCCTCACCCTCGCCAGGATCGTTCGGGACACGATCGCATTCGTCGACGACGTCGTGACGCGGATCCGCGCGCTCACGGACGCACTGAGGGCGTTCCTCGATGCTCTGGCGTCGCCGGCGAACGCCCTGCAGGAGCAGGTCGATCACACGCTGGCGCCGTTGACCGAGGCGTACGAGCGCACCGAGCACCGGGCGGCGGTGGCCGTCGATCTCGCCGGCGTCGCAGACGTCCGCGGCCCCGTGAACAAGCCCTCCGAACCGTACTCGGTCGGCGAGAACCCCTGGGCGGACGCGCCGTGAGGGACGTGCCCTCGCACCTCGACGGTCCACTGGACCGCATCCACCGAGCCGTGACCGACCTCGACACCGCCGTGATCCGCGCACAGCGGTTCGCCGGCGCGAACCGGTGCATTCAGGTCGACGATGCGGTGATGGAACAACTCGCGGCGAGCAGCGACGCCTCTCCCGCACTGCGGCAGTACGCGTCGAGAGTTGCTGCCGGACAGTGCCGCTGGTCCGAGATCGAGGCGGTGGCACATCCGGTTCCACCGGAGGTCGCCGAACTGAAGGCGAATCCGCGGTTCCGGTGGTTCCCGGCCTCGCCGCGTACCACGCCTGCGGCCGGGCAGGACCAGGAGCCGTACCGGATCCCCTGGCAGTCGTAACGCCCCCAGCGGTGTGCCCTTTGGGCTGCCAGGGCAACCCAAAGGACACACCGGCCGCGTCAGCGGCCGATGAGGGCCAGGCGCTCGATTTCGCTGAAGTCGGTGCCGGCCGCCACCGGCCGGACTGCGACACCGCTCGCGGCCGTGGGGTGAAGCTGCTGCGGGGCGCTCCTCGTCCGAGCGGACCGGGAGCGCCTCGCCGTCAGCACCGGGCGCGGCGCTCCCGCTCCGACAGCCCGCCCCACACCCCGTGCCGCTCGCGGCCGAGCATCGCGTGGGTCCGGCACTCCGTCAGCACCGGGCAGCTCGCGCAGATCCGTTTCGCAGCTGCCTCCCGCCGTCGCCGCACGACCGGTTCCTCGCCGTCCGGGGCGAAGAAGTAGAACTCGCCGAGGGAGCGGCAACTGCCGCGGAACTGCCACCCGAACCCGGACCGGGTGCGGGTGGCGGTCATCCGACGATCACCACGATCAGGGTTCGTGGCCCGTGCACGCCCTCGACCCGCTCGAGTTCGATGTCGGACGTCGCGGAGGGGCCGCTGATCATGGTGGTGGGGCGTTCCGGCACCAGCCGCATCAGCGCCTCGGGCACCCCGACTTCGACGTCGGCGAGGGGCACGACGCACACGTGCAGGTCCGGCACGAGGGTCAGCGCGCGCCGGCCCTGGTCGGGGCCGCCGTCGAGGAAGATGGTGCCCGTCTCGGCACACGTGACCGCGGAGGCGGTGACGACGCCGTCGAGGTCGCCGAGGTCCGGGGCGGGGATCTCGGACGAGTCCACCACCACGTCGCCGTCGAACCGTGCGAGCCACGACCGGTCCAATCCCGCGGGGACCCCCACGCGGCGCACGCCGTGCTCGGTCAGCACCCGTGCGAGCACGTCGGGAAGGTCGGCCGGCGCGCACTCGTGCACGTGCGCCTTGTAGTCGACGAGCCGGTCCACGAGCAGTTCCCGCCGCTGTGCGTCCGGCAGGGTGCGCCCGGTGCGGTACTCGCGGGGTACCTGCACCGGTACCGGTGGGGCAAGTGTCCGGGCGTCGCGGATCCGGCCGAGGATCACGTCGCGGGTGCTCACTGCTGCCGTCCCTTCTCGCGCGCCTGTGCCAGCGCGGCACGTCCCTCGTCGGAGTTCCACCATTGCCGGAAGGTCTGTCTCGGCGGCGCCGGGATGTCGCGGGCTTCCGTCCAGCCGGCGAGCGGACCCGGCAGCGAGGTGATCTTCCCCTTCTTCCCGGCGAGGAGCCGGCCGAGTCCGGCCGCCTTCTGCGCGGTCGTCCAGCGACGCGACGACGACATCGCCAGTGATGCCGCCTTCATCGCGGCCGCCTCGATCCCGAACGACGCGTGCTCGACCTTCTGGTGCCGCAGTTCGACGAGCAGCGAGGGGATGTCGATCTTGACGGGGCATGCGTCGTAGCACGCCCCGCACAGGCTCGAGGCGAAGGGCAGGGTCGCGTTCGGATCCCCCGGGGCATCCATGCCGGCGAGTTGCGGGCTGAGCACGGCGCCGATCGGGCCGGGGTACGTCGAGCCGTAGGCGTGGCCGCCGGTGCGCTCGTACACCGGGCACACATTCAGGCACGCCGAACATCGGATGCAGTGCAGCGCTTCGCGTCCCATTTCGTCGGCGAGCGCCGCGGTGCGTCCGTTGTCGAGCAGCACGAGATGGAACTCCTGCGGACCGTCGCCGGGGGTGACGCCGGTCCACATCGACGTGTACGGGTTCATCCGCTCGCCCGTGGACGAGCGCGGCAGCAACTGCAGGAACACCTCGAGATCCCGGTAGGTGGGCAGCAGCTTCTCGATGCCCATCACGGTGATCAGGGTCTGCGGCAGCGTCAGGCACATGCGACCGTTGCCCTCGGATTCGACGACCGCGAGCGTGCCGGTGTCGGCGATTCCGAAGTTCGCGCCCGACACCGCGACCGGCACGGTCATGAACTTGTGGCGCAGGAACTTCCGCGCCGCAGCCGCGAGATGCCGGGGATTGTCGTCCAGATCGGGGTCGACGCCCGGCATCTCGCGCAGGAAGATCTCACGGATCTCGGCCCGGTTGCGGTGGATGGCGGGAACGAGGATGTGCGAGGGCTTGTCGTGGCCCAGTTGGACGATCAGCTCGGCGAGGTCGGTCTCGTAGGCCGTGATGCCCTGCTCCTCGAGGTGCTCGTTGAGCCCGATCTCCTGGGTGGCCATCGATTTGACCTTGATGACCTCGTCGGAGCCCGTCGCGCGGATCAGGTCGGTGACGATGGCATCGGCCTCGGCGGCGTCGGCCGCCCAGTGCACGACGCCGCCACGGGCGGTCACCGCGGCCTCGAACTGGGTGAGCAGCTCCGGCAGCCGGTTCAGCACGTCGGTCTTGACGGCGGCACCGGCGTCGCGCAACTGCTCCCAGTCGGGCAGCTCGCCGGTCACGCTCAGGCGCTTGGCCCGGATGGTGTGGGTGGCCTTGCCGATGTTGCGGCGCAGCTGGGTGTTTGCGAGTTCCTGGTGCGCCGCGGCGGGAAACGCCGCGACACCCCGCAGATTTCCGGAGCCGCGCGGCGGGACGGGCGGCATGCCGAGAGCGATCACGCGGGCACCCCCTTGGGAGAGACGGCCGGTTCTACCGAGGCGAGGATCTCGGCGAGGTGGATGGTGCGGGTTCCGGTGCGCAGACGTGACAGTCCGCCGCCGATGTGCATGAGGCACGACGAGTCGCCGGCGCTGCAGTATTCGGCACCGGTTGCGGTGATGTTGCACAGTTTGTCCGCGAGCATCGCGGTGGAGGTCTCGGCGTTCTTGAGCGCGAAGGTGCCGCCGAATCCGCAGCAGGAGTCGGCCTCCGGCAGCTCCACGAGGTCGATCTCGCGGACGGCGCGCAACAGCTGCAGCGGCTTGTCCCCCACGCGCAGCATGCGCAGCGAATGGCAGGTGGGATGGTAGGTCACGCGGTGCGGGAAGTAGGCCCCGACGTCGGTGACCCCGAGGACGTCGACGAGGAACTCGGACAGCTCGTACGTCTTGGCCTTCACCTCGTCGACGCGGCTGCACAGCGCCGGCGAACCGTAGCGACCGGCGACGATCTCGTGCTGGTGCCGCACGGACCCGACGCAGGATCCGGAGGGTGCGACGACCGCGTCGATGCCGTTGTCGCCGAAGGCGTCGGCGTAGTTCTCGACGAGTGGCAACGCGTCGGGCTGGTAGCCGGTGTTGACGTGCATCTGGCCGCAGCAGGTCTGGCCGTCGGGGAAGACGACGTCGTGGCCGAGCCGCGCGAGGAGGAGGGCGGTGGCCGAGACGGCGCCGGGGAACATCGTGTCCCCGAGGCACGTCGCGAACAGGGCGATTCGCATGTGGATCTCCGCATCGGGTCTATGTGGTCAGACCACAGTAACCCATGGTCGGTGCCCTGCGTCACCCCCTGTCCGGATTTTCTGCGAATTCCCTCCGGTTCTGGATTGTGACCGAGGTCATGGTGTACGGTCCTGTGGTCTGACCACAGATCCCGTCGCGGTCCGCGACGCAAACCTGGAGTTTCATGTGGAAACCGAACTGCTCGCGGTGACGTACACACCGTCGACCACCGCCGTCGCCGGCAACCTCACCGCGACGGCTCTGCTGGGCCTGGTCCCCCTCCTGACCTTCTTCGTGCTCCTCGCCGGCCTCAAACTCAAGGCCTGGTACTCCGGGCTCGGCGCGCTCGCCGTGGCCCTCGTCGTCGCCGTCGTCGGCTTCGGGATGCCGGCGCCGCTGGCCGGACTGTCCGCCCTGCAGGGCTTCACGTTCGGCCTGTTCCCGGTCATGTGGATCGTCGTCACCGCGATCTGGTTCTACGAACTCACCGTCGTCAGTGGACGTTTCGAAGACCTGCGGCACGTGTTCAACTCCGTCGGTCACGGCGACATGCGCATCCAGGCGATGCTCATCGCCTTCTGCTTCGGCGGAATGCTCGAGGCGCTCGCCGGTTTCGGGGCACCGGTCGCGATCACCGGCGCGATGCTCATCGCGATCGGCATGCCCCCGATCCGCGCCGCCGTCACCGTACTCGTCGCGAACACCGCACCGGTCGCGTTCGGCGCCATGGCAATTCCGATCACCACCGCCGGAAACCTCACCGGTATCCCGGCGACCGAGATCGCCGCCGTCGTCGGCCGGCAGACACCGGTGCTCGCCTGGTTCGTGCCGATCCTGTTGCTGCTGCTGGTCGACGGCCGGCGCGGCGTCCGCCAGGTGTGGCCGATCGCGCTGGTCACCGGCTTCGCGTTCGCGATCGCGCAGTACTGGTGCTCGAGCCACTTCTCGTACGAGCTCACGGACGTCGTCGCCTCCCTCGTCGGCCTCGCCGCGGCCGTGGTCATGCTGCGGTTCTGGCGTCCGAGCACCCCCGACGACCAGCACTCGCACGTCACCGCGGAACCGATCGGTGCCGCACGCACGGCGATGGCGCTGTTCCCGTACCTGCTCGTCATCGTCGTGTTCGGCATCGCCAAGCTGTGGACGCTCGGCGTGGACGTGCCGAAGTGGCTGGCGGGCACCGATATCAAGGTCGAATGGCCGGGCCTGTACGGGAATCTGCTCACCGCGAGCGGAGATCCGTCGACGGGCGCGATCTACACGCTGCCGTGGCTGTCGAATCCCGGTACCCTCCTGCTGTTCTCGGGCATCGTCGTCGGCCTCGTGTACACGGTGTTCAGCGGCGGCGGCCGGTTCCCGATGACCGTGCGCCTGACTCTCAGCACCTTCCCCGGGACACTGTGGAAGATGCGGCTTTCCGTCGCCACCGTGGCCACGGTGCTCGGCCTGGCCTACGTGATGAACCATTCCGGGCAGACCGTCGCCATCGGCACGTGGCTCGCCGGAACCGGCGCGATCTTCGCGTTGCTGTCGCCGATCCTGGGCTGGCTGGGCACCGCGGTGACCGGCTCGGACACCTCGGCGAACGCGCTGTTCGCGCGGCTGCAGCAGACCGCGGGGCAGGCCGCGGGCATCGATCCGACGCTGCTGGTCGCGGCGAACACCTCGGGCGGTGTCGTGGGCAAGCTCATCAGCCCGCAGAACCTCACCATCGCGGCGACCGCTGTCGGCCGGCCGGGCAGCGAGCCGCTGCTGCTGCGCAAGGTCGTCGGCTACAGCGTCGGCATGCTGGCCCTGCTGTGCGTGCTGGTCTATCTCCAGTCGACGCCGGTGCTGTCGTGGATGCTGCCGTGAGTCGTCCCCCGGGAGGACGCGGCACGGGATCTCCTCTGCCGCACCCGGAACGCCGCGCCCGGCCGCCGAGCGTCCGGCCCGTCCGGCGACCGGCATAGGCTCACACCATGCCGCACTCCGAGCCCCGCGCATGGGAGACCGTGTTGAACCACCTCGAGCAGCAACTGGTCTCGGGACAACTCGCGCCCGGCCAACGGTTGCCCGGGGAGCGCGTCCTGGCCGCCGATCTCGGCGTGGGCCGCTCGTCGGTGCGGGAGGCCCTGCGCGTCATGGAGGCGCTCGGGTTGCTCAGCGCCCAGACCGGATCCGGGCCGACGGCGGGCGCGATGATCGTCTCGCGCCCCACCGGGGGCATGTCGATGCTCATGCGCATGCAGGTGGCGGCGCAGAGCTTCCCGGTGGCGGACGTGGTCCGGACCCGGCTCGTCCTCGAGACGGAGGTGATGCGCGCCCTGGCCGGGAGCGATCCGGCCCCCGACCTCGCCCACGCGGAACAACTGCTCGACGCGATGGACGACGCCGAACTCGTGGCCCACGAGTTCCTGGTGCTCGACGCCCGGTTCCACATCGCGATGGCGGACGCAGCCGGGAACCAGGTGATCGCGGCGATGATGACCGGACTGCGCGACTCCATCGAGAGCTACGTGCTCGCCGGCGCTCCGCTCGCCACCTGGCCCACGACGTGTGCCCGGCTGCGGTGCGAGCACCGGGGACTGCTCGAGGCGGTCCGCGCCGGCGACGCCGACCTCGCCCGCTCCCGCATCGTCGACCACATTCGTGGCTACTACGCGGAGAGCCTCGGGCGTCTCCAGGACCGCCCGGACGACCCTGGAACGGAGCACTCTCCGCCTCGTGTATAGTCGGTGATGCAACGCGGGGTGGAGCAGCTCGGTAGCTCGCTGGGCTCATAACCCAGAGGTCGCAGGTTCAAACCCTGTCCCCGCTCCCCCCGCCGGCCCGGACTCTCACGAGTCCGGGCCGGTTTCGTCGTATCGGCCTCGTCCGGCTCGCCTCGCGCTCGTCCCGGCCTCGTCGAGCGAAGGCATCGTCCGTCTCGATAGTGGTGGCGACCGATACATTCGCTCTGCCCGGGCGGCGCGGACGGGTAGATTCCGGCTGTGAACGGATCTGTCGGGCGACCGCGGAGAGTGCGATGAGCGAGGACGGGCCGGCCCCGCTGCCGGCACACCGCAAACGCAACGGACCCCGGGCTCCACAGTGGCTTCGCCCGGCGATCCTGTACGTCCTCCTTGCCGTCGCCGCCTACCAGCTGTCCGGTTGGCTGTTCCACAACCTGCGCGGCTTCCTCGGATTGCTGTTTCTCGCATGGTTGCTGAGCATCACGCTCGAGCCCGTCGTCGACTGGCTCGAGCGTCACGGGCTGCGCCGGGGAGCGGCCACCGGGTTGGTGCTGTTCGGACTGCTGGCGTTCGCCGTCGGATTCGTCGCTCTGTTCGGGACGTTGCTCGCCGAACAGTTGGGCCAGTTGCTGAAAGCCTTACCGGACGCGCTGACCGCAGTCACCGAATGGGCCAATCGTGTCTTCGACACGAACTTCACCACGGGTCCGGAACTGCTGCGACTGACCCCCGAGACGGTGCGCGATCTGGTTCAGCGGTTCACCCCCGGCGTGCTCGGCGTGGTGTCGTCGGTGGTGGGCGTGGTCTTCCAGGCCATGACCATGCTGCTGTTCGTGTTCTACATGTCGGCCGAGGGCCCGGCGATGCGCCGCACGATCTCGAGCTGGTTCCCGGCCCGGCAGCAACGAGTCATCTCGACCGTGTGGGAGATTTCCGTCGAGAAGGCCGGTGGCTACGTCGTCTCCCGCCTCATCCTCGGTGCGGTCAGCGCCGTGGGCACCGGCATCTTCCTCATGATCATCGGCGTGCCGTACTGGCTGCCGCTCGCGTTGTGGACCGGAATCGTCTCGCAGTTCGTGCCCACCCTCGGGACGTACCTGGCGATCGCGCTGCCCGCGATCATCGCCGCGGCCAACCAGCCGATCGACGGGTTGTGGGTGGTGCTGTTCGGCACGGCCTACCAGCAGGTCGAGAACTACGTCCTGCACCCGCGCATCACGTCGAAGACCGTGTCGATCCATCCGGCCGTCGCGTTCGGGTCGGTGATCGTCGGGGCGTCGCTGTTCGGTGCGATCGGTGCGCTGGTGTCGGTCCCGGTCGTCGCCGTCCTCCAGGCTCTCGTGGAAACGTACGGCCGGCGCTACGAACTCGTCATCGACACCGGCGACACGGACGCCACCGCCGCGCCCGGCCCCGAACCGGGCGACGGCTGAGCGGCTACGCGCGGGGGACCCGGCCCATCAGGTAGAACTCCGGATTGGGCATCATGCCGGCGACGCCGGCCATCCTGTTGCTCAGACCGAAGAACGCCGTGACGGAGGCGATGTCCCAGGCGTCCTCGTCCGTGAAGCCGTGTGCGTGCAGAGCCTCGAAGTCCGCGTCGTCGATCTCGTATGCCCGCTCGTTGACCTTGGTGGCGAAGTCGAGCATCGCGCGCTGGCGCGCGGTGATGTCCGCGGTGCGGTAGTTGATCGCCACCTGATCCGCCACCGTCGGCTTCTTCTCGTAGATCCGCAGGATCGCCCCGTGCGCGACGACGCAGTACAGGCAGTTGTTGGCGGCGGAGATCGTCGTCACGATCATCTCGCGGTCGCCCTTGGTGAGGCCGGAGTCCTCGCGCAGCATGATCGCGTCGTGGTAGGCGAAGAAGGCCCGCCACTCGGCGGGACGTCGCGCGAAGGTGAGGAACACGTTGGGCACGAAGCCCGACTTCTCCTGCACCTCGAGCACGCGCGCGGCGATGTCCTCGGGCAGATCCTTCAGTTCCATGGCGGGAAAGCGCGTACTCACGGGGCCTCCTGGTCCGTCGGCAACGAGTCTCGAAGTTAATCGCTGTTAACCGAGTTGTCCAGATCCCCCAGCCGCCCCGGCTACCGGTCGAACCACGCCTGCGCGTCGAGCCGGACGTCCTGACCGTGCGTGACGGCGCGCAGGTCGACCTCGAGGCGCTCGAGCCGGTCCGCACCGAGCGTCCGCCCCCACTCCGCCCGCAGGTCGTCGAAGATCACCGCCGACCGCCGCAGGCAGTCGAGGCCCCGGTCGGTGAGCACGACGATCCGCGCCCGCGCGTCCGACGGATCCGGCTCGCGCCGAACGTAACCGAGACGCTCGAGCCGGTCGACGGTCTTGCCGGCGGCCTGCTTGGAGACGCCGAGGCGGCGTCCGATCTCGCTCGCCGACGCGCCGGTCGCTCCGACGGCCTGCATCGCGAACCCGTGGGCCGGACGCACGTCCGGGTGACCCTCCTCGGCCAGCCGGCGATGCAGCGCGTCGACGAGCGAGCGGAATCCGGCGAACAGGAGCAGGGGCAGCTCGTAGCCCGGGGTCGGGTCTTGCACATTTTCGACAACTCGGTTTACTATTTCGTCAACCACATTGTCTATCTTATCGGAGGCCGTCCCGTGTCCACAGCATTCCTCCACCATCGACCCGAGACTGCACCCCCGGCGTCGCGGGCCACCATGGAAGCGATCCGGCAGAAGTTCGGCTACGTGCCGGCAGCCGTGGCGCTCATGGCGGAATCCCCCGAACTGTTGTCCGCCTTCACCCGCGCCGGTGCGCTGTTCGAGCGCAGCAGCCTCGACGAACTCGAACGCGAGGTGCTCGTGCTGACGATCGCCACGCGCAACGAATGCCACGTCTGCGTCGCACTGCACACCGCCGTGCTGACGCGGATGGGTGCGCCGGGCAACCTCGTCGACGCCCTGCGGGCCGGCCGACCGCTCACCGATCCCCGACTCGAGGCCCTGCGGACATTCACCGTCGCCGTGCTCGACTCGGCGGGCGCGGTCCCGGCCGACCGGTGGGCCGCGTTCACCGCCGCCGGCTTCACCACCCGCCATGCACTCGACGTCGTCCTCGGCGTCGGCACCTTCACCCTCTCGACGCTCGCCAACCGCCTCACCGGTGCCGAACTGGACCCGCCGCTCGCTTCGTTCGCGTGGCACCCCGCACCGGCTCCGACGCCGACGGGCCGAATGTCACATTCGGTCGGTCAGATCGACGCGGTGTGACATTCGGCCCGTAAGTGTTCGGCCCGTGAGCCTTTCGGAGACGGTGAGATCAGACGAGAAGGGTCGCGGCCGTCGCGGCGACGACGTCGTCGACGCTCACGCCGGGCGCGGTCTCGACGAGCTTCAGGCCCTCGTCGGTGACGTCGATGACGGCCATGTCGGTGATGATCCGCTGGACGCAGCGCTTGCCGGTCAGCGGCAGGGTGCACTCGTCGAAGATCTTCGGTTCACCCTTCTTCGTGACGTGTTCCATCATCACGATGACGCGCTTGGCACCGTGGACGAGGTCCATCGCGCCGCCCATGCCCTTGACCATCGCGCCGGGGATCATCCAGTTGGCGATGTCGCCCTTCGCGGAGACCTGCATCGCGCCCAGGACGGCGACGTCGATCTGGCCGCCGCGGATCATCCCGAACGACTGCGCCGAATCGAAGAACGACGCACCCGCAATGGTGGTGATGGTTTCCTTACCGGCGTTGATCAGTTCGGGATCGAGTTCGTCCTCGGTCGGGTACGGGCCGACGCCGAGCACGCCGTTCTCCGAGTGCAGGATGACCTCGACGCCCGGATCGAGGTAGTTGGGCACCAGGGTCGGCATGCCGATGCCGAGGTTGACGTACTGCCCGTCCGAGAGTTCCCGGGCCACACGCGCGGCCATCTGCTCGCGGGTCAGCTTCTTCACGGTGGTGGCGGTCTGGGTCATGAACGAACCGTCCGATTCTCGATGCCGACAGTGACAGGTCCGACGGGCACGACGCGCTGGACGTGGATGCCGGGGGTGTGGATCTCGTTGGGGTCGAGCTCGCCCGGTTCGACGAGGTGCTCGACCTGCGCGATGGTGATGCGGCCCGACGTGGCGGCGGGCGGGTTGAAGTTGCGGGCGCTCGCGCGATAGACGAGGTTGCCGTGCCGGTCGCCCTTCCAGGCGTGCACCAGGGCGTAGTCGGCGACGATTCCGCGCTCCATGACGTAGGTCTCGCCGTCGAACTCGCGGACCTCCTTCGGGGGCGACGCGACCGCGATGCCGCCGTTGCCGTCGTAGCGCAGCGGAAGCCCGCCCTCCTCGACCTGGGTGCCCACGCCGGCCGGGGTGAAGAACGCGGGGATGCCCGCGCCGCCGGCGCGCAGCCGCTCGGCGAGGGTGCCCTGCGGGGTCAGTTCCACCTCGAGCTCGCCGGAGAGGTACTGGCGGGCGAACTCCTTGTTGGAGCCGACGTAGGAGGAGATGGTGCGTCGGATGCGCCCCTTCTCCAGCAGTACGCCGAGGCCGAAGCCGTCGGTGCCGCAGTTGTTGCTGACCGTCTCGAGGTCGGTGGCGCCCTGGTCGAGCAGCGCGTTGATGAGGATTTCCGGGACGCCGACCAGGCCGAATCCGCCCACGGCGATGGTGACGCCGTTCGGGATGTCGGCTACGGCCTCGGCGGCGGTGGCAACGACTTTGTCCATGCCCTTACGATAGCGCCAGTCGTACGTAATGTGAACCCTCGTCCGTCATGCGAACCATTTCGATACTGTTTCAGTTTCGAATATTGATTCGTGCCGGGTGACCCACTAGCCTTGTACGCATAGCGTCCCTCCGTCCATATCGCGAACACGCGCCGAACACCGAGGTCTCATGCTTCATCTGCCGCCCCGCTTTGCGCGCCCCGACGGCGCACACCCGCCGCTGGACTTCCCCGACTACCGGACCACCGCGCTGCGCCGCCCGGCCCAGCCGCTGACGCTGATCCCGCAGCGCCTCGGCGAACTCACCGGACCCGTCTTCGGCGAGGACCGCGTGCAGGAGGGCGACGCCGACCTGACCCTCGCCCACGGCGGCGAGGCCGCCGGGCAGCGCATCATCGTGCACGGCCGGGTGCTCGACAGCGACGGCAAGCCCGTCCCGCACACGCTGCTCGAGGTGTGGCAGGCCAACGCCGCCGGCCGGTACCGGCACGTGAACGACAACTGGCCCGCCCCGCTCGACCCGCACTTCGACGGCGTCGGCCGGTGCGTCACCGACGCCCAGGGCAACTACCGGTTCACCACGATCAAGCCCGGCGCCTACCCGTGGCGCAACCACCACAACGCGTGGCGCCCCGCCCACATCCACTTCTCGCTGTTCGGCACGGCGTTCACCCAGCGGCTCGTCACCCAGATGTACTTCCCCGACGACCCGATGTTCTTCCAGGACCCGATCTACAACTCGGTGCCCGCCGAGGCACGGCACCGCATGGTCAGCGTCTTCGACTACGACGCCACCGTCGACAACTGGGCCCTCGGATTCCGTTTCGACATCGTCCTGCGCGGCCGCGAGGCCACCCCCTTCGAGAACGAGGAGGACGACGATGAGTGAGTTCGCTCCTCGTTACCCCGTCACCCCCGGCGACCAGAGCACGGCCACCTTCGGCCCCACGCCGTCGCAGACCGTCGGCCCGTACTGGAAGATCGGCCTCGACTGGGGCGCCGACGGTGAGAACGTCGTCCCCGCCGACACGCCCGGCCGGATCACCGTGCGGATCACCGTGATCGACGGTGACCGTACGCCGATCGCCGACGCGATGGTCGAGACCTGGCAGGCCGACGCCGACGGCCGGTTCGGCACCGACGGTTTCCGCGGCTTCGCCCGCAGCGCCGCCGACGAGACCGGCACCGCCACCGTCTACACGATCAAGCCCGGCGCCCACGAGTCCGACACGGACGCCGACGAGGCGCCGCACCTGAACGTCGGGATCTTCGCCCGCGGCATGCTCGATCGTCTCTGCACCCGCCTGTACTTCCCGGAGGATCTCGCCGCGCACGCGACCGACCCGGTGCTCGCCGCGCTGCCGGAAACGCAGCGGCGCAAGCTGATCGCCGAGAAGTCCGACGACGGGTACGTCTGGACCGTGTACGTTCAGGACCTCGATCCGAACGGTGTGGAGACGCCGTTCTTCGCGATCTAGACGGGAGCGTGTCTTGACCGTGCCGGCGCAGTCCGACCCCACCCGCGGTGCCCTCTTCGACCCCGTGTTCGGCGCCGCCGACCTCGCGCCGCTGCTGTCCGACCGCGCGTGGATCACCGCCCTGCTCGAGGTGGAGGTGGCGATCACCCGCGCCGCCGAGAAGCACGGTCGGGCGACCCCCGCCGATGTCGTCGCCGTCGCCGCCGCGGCCGACGACCTCGGCCGCGACCTGGACCCGGCCGAACTGGGCCGGCTCTCGGCGGCCGGGGGCAATCCGGTGATCCCGCTGGTGAAGATCCTGCGGGCGCGCGCGGACGCCCCCGCCGCCGCGGTGCACGTCGGGGCCACCAGCCAGGACGTCCTCGACTCCGCGCTGATGCTGCTCGCCCGCGAGGCCGGCCGGCGCGTCGTCGCCGAGCTGCGCGACGCCGCCGACGCCGCGGCGCACCTGGCCCGCCGGCACCGTGACACCCCGACGGTCGCCCGCACCCTCGGCCAGCAGGCGCTGCCCACCACGTTCGGCGCCCTCGCCGCGACGTGGCTCGTCGCACTCGACGACGCCACCTCCGAACTGGACCGCGCCCTCGGCGATCTGCCGGCCCAATACGGCGGAGCAGCAGGAACTCTCGCGGCCGTGCACCCCGACGGACTCGCGTTCGCGGACACCCTCGCCGACCTGCTCGGCCTCGCCCGGCCCCTCGTGCCGTGGCACACCGCCCGCACCCCGGTCACCCGGCTCGCGACGGCGCTCGGCGTCGCCGCCGGTGCTGTCGCCAAACCCGCCACCGACGTCGTGCTCATGGCCGCCACCGAAGTCGGCGAGGTGAGCGAGGACGCGCCCGGCGGTTCGTCGGCGATGCCGCACAAGCGCAACCCGGTCGCCGCGATCACCGCCCGTGCCGCCGCCCGCCGGGTACCCGGCCTGGTCGCGACCGTGCTCGCATCGACCGACCACGAATTCGCCCGCGCCGCGGGCGCGTGGCACGCCGAATGGGAGCCGCTCACCGACCTGTTGCGCCTGACCGGCGGTGCGGCACATCAGCTTTCGACCAGCCTCGGCGGACTGCACGTCCACCCGGACGCACTCGCCCGCAACCTCGACCGCACGGGCGGCGCGATCCTCGCCGAGAAGGTCACCGCCGCCCTGGCCCAGCACACCGACGAGGCCCGCGACATCGTCACCGCCGCCGCGCAGACCGGCACCCCCCTCGACCGCGACCCGGCGATCACCGGACACCTCGGTGCCGACCGGGTCCGCGCCCTGCTGGACCCCACCCGCTACCTCGGCCACGCCGGCGATCTCGTCGACCGTGCCCTCGCCCACCACGACCGGCTCCTCGGAGGACAAGCATGACAGTCACGCTCGACTACGAACAGTACGGCGACCCCGCGGCCCCGCCGGTCGTGCTGCTCGGCTCCCTCGGCTCCGACCGGTCGATGTGGACGCCGCAGATCACCGCGCTGTCCCCGATCGCGAACGTCGTCGCCGTCGACCACCGCGGGCACGGCAAGTCACCCGTCGTCGACGGGCCCTACACGGTGGCCGATCTCGGTGGCGACGTCGTCGCGCTCCTCGATTCCCTCGGCCTCGACTCGGTGCACTTCGTGGGCCTGTCGCTCGGCGGTGCCGTCGGCCAGTGGCTCGCCGCGCACCGTCCCGAGCGCATCCGCACCCTGACGCTGCTGTGCACGTCCGCCGCGTTCGCCCCGGCCCAGCCGTGGCTCGACCGCGCCGCGACCGTCCGCGCCGACGGGCTGGCATCGATCGCCGAGTCGATCGTCGGCCGCTGGTTCACCCCCGAACTCGCCGAACGCGACCCCGAACTCGTCGCACGGCACGTGCAGATGGTCTCCGGCACGAGCGACGAGGGATACGCCGCCTGCTGCGAGGCGCTCGCGACGTGGGACGGGCGCCCCGACCTGGCCCGCATCGTCGCGCCCACCCTCGTCGTCGCCGGCGACCAGGATCCGGCCACCCCGCCGGCCACCATGCAGCTCATCGCCGACGGCATCGCCGGCGCCGACTTCCACGTCGTCGGCCCGGGCGCGCACCTGGCCAACGTCGAGCAGGCCGGCCGGATCACCGCCCTCATCCGCGAACACATCACCCGTGCGACGCCCGCCGGTGCGCAGCGCACCGCCGCGTTCGAGCAGGGCATGCGGGTGCGGCGCACGGTCCTCGGCGACGCCCACGTCGACCGGGCCGTGGCGTCGGCCACCGAGTTCACCCGGCCGTTCCAGGATTTCATCACCCGCACCGCGTGGGGCGATGTGTGGTCGCGGCCGGGCCTGGACCACCACACCCGCCGGCTGCTGACCCTGGCGATCCTCACCGCCGTCGGCAACGAACACGAACTCGACATGCACATCCGGGCCGCGCTGCGCGCCGGAGCCGACCCCGACGAGCTCGTGGAAGTATTCCTGCACACCGCGATCTACGCGGGAGTGCCGAACAGCAACCGGGCCTTCGCGCTCGGCCGGCAGGCACTCGCAGACGGCGAGGGGAGCACCACATGACGATGACCCACGGCGAACCGATCGCGGCGTCGCCGGACTACGTGCAGTCCCTCGCCCGCGGACTGTCCGTCATCAAGGCATTCGACGCCGAGCATCCGCGCCGTACCCTCAGCGAGGTCGCCAAGGCCACCGACCTGACCCGGGCCACCGCGCGACGGTTCCTGCTCACCCTGGTCGAGCTCGGATACGTACGTACGGACGGCTCCCAGTTCTGGCTGACGCCGCGCGTGCTCGAACTCGGCTACAGCTACCTGTCGAGTCTGACGCTGCCGGACGTCGCCCGCCCGCACCTCGAGGCGCTCGCCCAGAAGGTGCACGAGTCGACGTCGGTGTCCGTGCTCGACGGCGGCGACGTCGTGTACGTCGCGCGGGTGCCGGTCAGCCGCATCATGACCGTCTCCATCACCATCGGCACCCGCTTCCCGGCGCACGCCACGTCGATGGGCCGGGTGCTGCTGGCCGGCCTGTCCCCCGCCGACCTCGACGCCTACCTCGCCACCGCGACGCTCGAGCCCCTCACGTCGCGGACCCTCGTCACTCCCGACGACCTGCGCGCCGAGCTCGACCGGATCCGGCGGGACGGCTACTGCATCGTCGACCAGGAGCTCGAGGAGGGCCTGCGGTCGCTGGCCGCACCCATCCGCGACGCCTCGGGTGCCGTCGTCGCGGCCGTGAACATCTCCACCCAGGCCGCCCGCTACAGCCTCGACGCCGTCCACAGCGACCTCGTGCCCGCTGTGGTCGACACCGCGGCGGCGATCTCGTCCGACCTCGCCCGGACCCAGAACCACTGACCCCGATTCCCCGACAAGGAAGTGCCATGCGCGACGTCGTGATCTGCGAACCCCTCCGTACCCCCGTCGGCCGTTTCGGCGGCGTCCTGAAGGACGTCGCGCCGGAAGACCTGGCCGCCACCGTGATCCGGGAGCTCGTCGCCCGCACCGGCCTCGCCGGCACCGACGTCGACGACGTGATCCTCGGTCAGGCCTCGCCCAACGGCGAAGCTCCCGCGCTGGGCCGCGTCGCCGCATTGAACGCCGGTCTGGGCGTGGAGGTTCCGGGACTGCAGGTCGACCGGCGCTGCGGCTCCGGCCTGCAGGCGATCCTGCAGGCCGTCATGCAGGTCCAGTCCGGCGGCAGCGACCTGATCCTCGCCGGTGGCGCCGAGTCGATGAGCCAGGCCGAGTTCTACGCCACCGGCATGCGGTGGGGCGTCAAGGGCGAGGCCGTGGCCTTGTCCGACCGGCTGGCCCGCGCGCGGGTCACCGCCGGCGGCCGCGACTTCCCGGTGCCCGGCGGCATGATCGAGACGGCGGAGAACCTGCGCGCCGAGTTCTCCCTCAGCCGGGCGGACCAGGACGCCCTGGCGGTGCAGTCGCACCAGCGGGCTGTCGCCGCGCAGAAGAACGGCGTCTTCGCGCAGGAGATCGTTCCCGTGTCGGTGCCGCAGCGCAAGGGTGAGCCGCTCGTCGTCGACACCGACGAGCACCCCCGCGCCGACACCAGCGTCGAATCGCTCGCCACGCTGCGCCCGATCCGGGCCAGGATCGATCCGGAGTCGACCGTCACCGCCGGCAACGCCAGCGGTCAGAACGACGGTGCGGCCGTCGCGATCGTCACCACCGCCGAGAAGGCGGCCCAGCTGGGACTGCGTCCGCTGGCCCGGCTCGCGAGCTGGGCGGTGGCGGGAGTGCCGCCGCGCACCATGGGCATCGGCCCGGTGCCGGCCACCGAGAAGGCCCTCGGCCGGCTCGGCCTGACCCTGGCCGACATGGACGTGATCGAGCTCAACGAGGCGTTCGCCGCGCAGACCCTCGCCGTGACCCGCAGCTGGGGCCTCGAGCCCGACGACACCCGCCTGAACCCCAACGGCTCCGGCATCTCCCTCGGCCATCCGGTCGGCGCGACCGGCGGCCGCATCCTCGCGACCCTGCTGCGCGAACTGGACCGTCGCGGGGGGCGCTACGGCCTCGAGACGATGTGCATCGGCGGCGGCCAGGGCCTGGCCGCGGTGTTCGAGAAGGCGGCGTAGCCGCCGGTGTGTCCTTTGGGCTGCCAGGGCAGCCCAAAGGACACACCAGCCGCGTCAGCGGCGGGCGGGCACGACGGCGGGTTCCGTCTTCGAGAGCGCGTTCGGCGCGGTGATCCGGCCGAGCACCGCGATGAGGACCAGGGCGGCCAGGACCGGGACGCAGGCGACGAGGACGATGGTGCCGGTGGGGACGCCGAGGCCGATCAGTGCGCCGCCCAGGACGGGCCCGACCACGGAGCCGAGCCGGCCCATCGACGCCGACCAGCCCACCGCCGTCGTCGCGGTGGCCTGCGGATACATCGAGACCGACAGTGCGGTCTGGCCGATCATGCCCGCCTGGACGCCGAGCCCCACTCCACCGAAGACGATCAGCAGCAGCACCTTGTCGGCGCCGAGGAACGCGGACACGACGAGGAAGACGATCGCCAGCGACGTCGTGACCACGAGCACCGACGACATCCGGAACCGCAGCGCGCCGATCATCAGGACCGCCGCGCCGACGATGCTGCCGATACCGAGCGCCGCCGACCCCAGCGGCGCGAGGCTCGCCGAGAACCCGTAGCTCGTCAGCAGCGTCGGCAGCCACGACGAGAAGACGTAGTACACGGTGAACATCAGGAACGAGAAGCCCCACAGCAGCAGCGTGCGGCTGCGCAGACCGGGGTCGAACAGGCGCGCGACGGAGGCCTGCCGCACCGCCGACGTCGTGGCCTCCGGTGCGGGCCCACCGGCGGCGGCGCGGCCGTCGGGCAGTCCGATCCACAGCAGCGGCAGCAGGACGGCGGATGCGGCGGCGCCGGCGAGGAACACCGACTCCCAGCCGAACGCGGCGATCAGGCGCGTGCCGACCAGGCCGGCGAGCAGCGCACCGAGCGAGATGCCCATCGTGACGAACACCGCGATGGACTGCCGCAGCCGGGGCGGATTGAGCACCGTCGCATGCGACACGGCGGCGGGCAGCACCGCGCCGAGACCGAGTCCGGTCAGCACCCGCAGGGCCGTCAGTTCGGTGATCGTCGACGCGAACGCGGTCAGCAGCGAACCGACGGTGAACACCACCACGGCCGCCAGCACGACGCGGCGGGCACCGAACCGGGCGACGAGCCGGCCGCAGGCGAGGTAGCCGAGCGCGACGCCGGCGCTGGTCAGCGACAGCGCGGGAGTGAAGTGGGACGGGGCGACGCCCCAGTCCCTCGCGAGTGCCGGGACCGACAGGCCCAGGGCGATCGTGTCGTAGCCGTCGAGGACGACGGCGACGAAGGTCAGGACGAGGACCAGCCAGTTGGGCGAGTCCTCATCGGTTCGGGTGAGGGACGGTGTGCTGTCGGTTCCGCGCATGATGGCGTCCTCGGGTCGGTCGATGCCCTGCCACGGGCGTCGAAACGGAAGATTACGCGTCCGCCGTCGCGGTCGCTGAGATGATGCCCTGTGCCTCGACCTCGACGCCGAGGCCGGCCTCGACCAGGGCCGACACCTCGACCAGGGTCGAGCACGGGAAGTCGCCGTGGAACACCTCCGCCCGGGCCCGCCCGACGGCGGCCTTGTCCGCGATGTCCGTGACGTAGATGCGCAGGGCGAGGATGTCGTCGACCTGCGCCCCGCAGGCTTCGACCAGGACGCGGGTGCGCCGGAACGCCTCCCGCGCCTGCCGGTAGACGTCGCCGCCGCCGACGGGACCGTCGGGGGTGCCGGCGTGCATACCGGAGACGAAGAAGTGCCGGCCGACGACGCGGGCGTTGCTGAACATGCCCGGCCGCGGGGGTTCCGGGACGGACGGGTGGCCGACGCGGCTCATCGGACCACCCGTGCGTCGGATTCGCGGGTCAACCGCTCGCGTACCGGCACGAAGTCGTAGGTCGGGTAGCACTCGGTGCGGAACACGCCCCACGCGCGACGCTCGAGTTCGACGTTGACGGCGGCCAGCCGC
>NZ_AJFC01000298.1:0-5497 GCF_000256505.1 Rhodococcus sp. P14
ATCTGGCCGATCCCCATCGCGACGACCCACGAGACGACCTCGCACCCCTCGGGCGGGAACCCGTGCCACCAGTCCGCGTCGTCGAGCCGGCCCTGCAACTGTTCGAGGTTCCGGCTCTGGTCGTGCCGCAGGACGACGGTGAGCATCAGGGTCCCGCCGCTCATGCCGGCACACCCGCGAGCACGGCCGCCTGCTGCTTCGCGTCGGCCCGGTAGATCCGGCGGATCCGGGAGACACCGAGGTCGTGCTGGTAGAGGTGTTCCTCGACGTCGGCGTCCGCAGCCAGCGCCTCGAGGACGGCGCGGTCCTGTTCGAGGACCTCCCAGTGCCGTTCCTCGAGCCGGGTCCGGTACAGGAATCGCCACGCCTCCCGTTCCCAGCCCGATACCCGCCGGGTGCGCCAGTGGAAGATGGCGGAGTGGTCCCGGTCGATCGGGGTGCACATCCCGACGATGCCGAAGACCCCGCCGGGACCGGCGTTGGGGGCGTACGGGATCTCGAGGTCCACGTAGTCCATCGATCCGCGCACGAATTCCACCCAGTCGAAGTTCACGCCGCGCTGGTCGGTCTTCTCGAAGAAGAACCCGCGGCCGGTCTCGCGGATCCGGAACCGCGCCGACGTGTCGCCGCCGAACATCGAGTGCGAATTGCGGTGCAGGAACGCCCCGTGCATCGGATCGAGCACGTTGTCCATGTAGAACCGCCACGGCCCGGCCCACTCCGCGTAGTTCGGGAACCACGACACCTCGTCGTCCGCGAGCCGGTCCGGCAGCACGAACGGGGTGGGCACGGAGTCGTGGGTCAGGGGCACGAACGCGAAGATCGTGTCGGCGGCTTCGACCACCGACAGCGACGCGGTCGCGCGTTTGCCCTCGAGCGCGCATCCGGGCATGCCGGGCACGGAGACGACGGTGCCGGTGCCGTCGACCTGCACGCCGTGGTACAGGCAGGCGACGCGGTCACCGAGGTGCTGGCCGACGGACAGCGGCGCGCTGCGGTGCGGGCACCGGTCCTCGAGCATGTGGACTGCGCCCCGCGCGTCGCGGAACAGCAGCCAGTCCACGCCGAGGCGGGTGACCTTGATCATGGCGCCCGGTTCGACCATGCGCGACGGGAGGATCGGGTACCAGCGGTCGCGCAGGCCGGTCGCGGCGATCTCGTCGGCGTCCATCGGCCGGCGGGTGCCGACGGCGAATCGGGGTCCGGTCGGGCGCGAGCCCCCGGTGGTGGTGTGTGTGGTCTCGAAGGTGGTCATGTCATCTCCCCAGTCGTCGCATCTCGGCGCGGAAGGTGTCCTCGGTCCAGGGCCGGCCGTCGGGGCCGTGCAGCCCCAGGCCGTTGAGTCCCTCGACGACACCGGGCAGGTCGTGGGTGCCGGTCCCGAAGATCTCCATCAGGGAACCGGCGAGCTTGTCCTCGTAGGGGGTCAGCGGATCGGGATGGGTCTGTCGGGGTTCCAGGTACGGTTCGGCGGATCGTGCCGTCGCGGTGCGGTTCACGCGAGAACTCCTTCGATGTGGGGGGTGGGGGCGGCGAGCCCGGAGCGGTAGCGGGCGGCGAGTCCCTCGGCGATGGCGGCGAAGGCGCTCGCCCATTCGGCGAACGACTCGGGCCGCGTGAGGTGGACGGGCGCCGGACATCCGTCGACGACGACGAAGACTCCGTTGTCGATCTCGCCGGCGAGGCGCTGCGGTACGGACAAATCGGTGTCGTCGCCGAGCGCGGAGGCCACCACCAGGGTGGGGACGGTGATCCGGCCGAGGACGCCGGCGACGGTGTCGACGTCGAGCACGGGATCGGCGAGGATCAGGCTGCGCAGCAGGGATTCGTGACGGCCCGCCGCGCGCAGGGCGGGTTCGGCATCGGCACCCGCGGCGCACAGGTGCACCGCGCGGCCGTCGCGTAACGCCGTCTCGGCCTGCCCGCCGGCCCACCAGAGCGCCTCGGCCGGCGAGTTCATCGCGCACCTCCCGTCGGCACGTGCACCGGTGGGACGAACGGTCCGGGCGGGGGGTCGAGGGCGGTCACGTCGACCTCGACGAGGGCGGGCCGGCGCGCCGCGACCGCCTCGGCCAATGCGGCCTCGAAGACGCCGGGCCGCTGCACGAGGGTGTACGGCATGCCCATCGACGCGGCGAGCAGATCGAACCGCGGCGTGTGCAGGTCCACCCCGGACCGACAGAAACCGTTGGCCTCCTGCATGTTCCGGAGAACGCCGTAGCCGCCGTCGTTGAACACCAGCACGACGCACCACGCGTCGGTGCCGGCGAGCGAGGCGAGCTCGCCGAGGTGCACGGCCAGACCGCCGTCCCCGGCCATCACGACCGTCGGCACGTCCCGGCGGGCCTGGGCCGCACCGAGTCCCATGGCCAGGCCCTGCCCGATGCCGCCGCCGAGCGGGAAGATGTTGGTCTCCCGCTCGTAGAACGGCAGCAGGCGGTTGCCCCACTGGCTGGACGGGATCGTCACGTCGCGGGCGACCACGGACCGACGGGGCAGCACGCGGCGCATGCCCTCGCAGATCTCGGCGTAGCCGCCGATGTACTCGGTGAGTGCGGCCCGGCTGCGCTCGCGCACCGTTCGGACCCGGGCCGCCCAGTCGTCGCGCCGGCCGGCGCCGTCGAGCGCGTCGAGGATGCCGCGCAGTGCCGTGCGGGCGTCGGCGACGATGCCGACCGTGGCCGGATACACCCGGCCGATCGCGGCGGGATCGACGTCGATCTGCACCTGGGTCGCCGGCAGTGCGAGGTGGTAGCTCTTGGTCTCGTTGGACCGGAAGTGGGTTCCGACGGCGAGCAGGACGTCGGCGTCGGCGAGGAGCCCGGCGACCTCGGGGGAGGCCGCGAAGTTCCCGACGACGAGGTCGTCGTCCTCGGACACGATGCCCCGTCCGGAGTTGCTGGTGAGAATCCCGGCCCCGAGCCGGTGCGCGAGGGCACGCAGTTCGTCGCCGGCGCCGGCGGCACCCCCACCGAGCCACAGCAGCGGCCGCTCGGCGGAGGCGAGCACCGCGGCGGCGCGGTCCAGCGCAGCAGCGTTGGGGGCCGGTGGCCGTGCGATCCGGGTATCGGCCGCCCGCTGCTCGTCCGGTGACGCCAGATACTGCAGGTCGGTGGGCCATTCGATGCTGGCGGGCCCCTGCGGTGCCGACAGGATGCGGCCGATCGCGGCCTCGAGTTCCGCCTCGGCGTCCTTGGCGTCGGTGATCGTCGCCGCGTAGGCGGACACGGCGTCGAGCATCTGCCGTTGCCGGGGGAATTCGTGGATCACGCCGCGGCTCGACGAGGCCGGTTCGGGCGTGAGGAATTCGCTTTCGATCTGGCCGGTCACGTGCAGGACGCGGCTGCCGGCGGTGAGCGCCTCTATCATCGATCCGGCGGCGTTGCCGGCGCCGGTTCCGGTGCTCGTCAGTGCCACGCCGATGCGGCCCGAGGCGCGGGCGTACCCGTCCGCGGCGTTGACCGCCGCGGCCTCGTGCCGCACCTCGACGAAGTTCAGGTCGCGGGCGACGGCCTCGACGAGGGGCAGGTTGTGGATGCTGACGACGCCGAACGCGGTGTCGATGCCGTGCCGGCGCATGACCGACACGAGGACGTCGCCGCCGGTGGCGCGCCGACCCGGCGCGGATGAGGGGGTGTCCATGTTTCCTCCGATGCAGATGACCACTGGCGGGTCAGACGTAGCGTCCGACTCCGCCGCCGACGTCGACGGTCGCGCCGGTCACGTAGCTGTTGCGGGGTGAGAGCAGGGTGGTGACGGGGAAGGCGACCTCGTCCGCAGTTCCGAAGCGGCCCAGTCCGATTCCGCGGGCGGCGGCGATCTCGGCGCTCCACTCGTCGAAGTCGCGGCCGGCGCCGGATTCGGCGTGCCGGCGCTGCCACTGGCCGGTGTCGACGAGGCCGAGCAGCACCGAGTTGACGCGGATGCCGTCGGGGGCGAGTTCCCCGGACAGGGACTGCGCCAGGTTGAGCAGTCCGGCACGGGCGGCCGAGGTGACGGCGAGCCGCAGTTCGGGTTGCCGCGCGAGGATCGCGTTGACGATCACCACGGAGGCCGCATCGGACTTCGCGAGCGCCGGCCGGGCCACGCGGATCAGATGCAGCGCGCCGAAGATCTTGAGCTCGAACTCGTCCCGGATCTGCTCGTCGGTGGTGTCGGTGAGTGTCGACATCAGTGAACGCCCGGCGTTGCACACCACTCCGTCGATGCCGCCGAACCGGTCGACGACCGCATCGGCGAAGGCCTGCACGGAGTTCCGGTCGGTGACATCGCACGCGGCGGTCAGGACGTCGGCCGGGTCGGCCGCCAGGGTGGCGGCGGCGCGGCGCAGGCGTGCGAGGTCGCGGGCGCAGAGTGCGACGCGGGCGCCTTCGGCGGCGAGCATCCGGGCGGTGGCGAGGCCGACCCCGGAACTCGCGCCGGTGACGATCACCGTGCGTCCGGTGAGGTGCAGGTCCATGGGTTCTCCGTGGGTTCGGGTGCTCGCCGGGCGAGCAGGTCAGTTCAGGACGAATCCGCCGTCGACGACGACGGTCTGGCCGGTGACGAAGGCGGCGTCCTCCGACAGGAGGAACCGGACGACCCCGGCGACGTCCTCGGGGGTCTGGTCGCGCGGGAGGGCGCGGCCCTGCGCGTAGGTGGCGTAGCGGGCGGCGGGAACGGACTCGGTGGCCTCGACCCGGACGAGCCCGGGGGCGACGGCGTTGACCCGCACCCCGTGGGGGCCGGCGTCCCGGGCCATCGAACGGGTCATCGCGACGACTGCGCCCTTGGAGGCGACGTAGTGGACGAGCCGCGGTGATCCGTAGAACGCCACGTCGGATGCCATGTTCACGATCGCGCCGCCGGCGGCGGCGAGCAGCGGCCACAGGTGTTTGGTCACGAGCCAGGTGCCGCGCACGTTGACCGAGGTGATCCGGTCGAACTCGGGTTCGGGCAGTTCCCAGAAGGCGTCCCCGCCGACACCGTCGGCGACGGCGGCGTTGTTGACCAGGCCCACCAGCGGCCCCTCCTCGGCGACGCGCACCGCCAGAGCGCGCACGGACGCGGCGTCCGCGATGTCCGTGACCACCGCGATCGCCTCGCCGCCGCGGTCGCGCAGGGCGGTGGCGGCGGCTTCGGCGTTCTCCGCGTTGCGCTCGGCGATCACCACGCGCCGTCCCTCGGCGCACAGCCGTTCGGCGATGCAGTAGCCGAGTCCGCGCCCGGCACCGGTCACCACGACGGTTCCGCTCATCACGCCATCTCTTCCCAGAATCGGACGAGTTCACCGGCGACCACGCGGGGCTGCTCCTGGATCGCGGCGTGACCCGCACCGGTGACGACGGTGAGCCGCGCCCCGGGAATGGCGTCCGCCAGGAGTTGCGACTCGGCGACGCCGGTGACGCGGTCGTGCTCGCCGACCACCACGAGGGTGGGGACGGCCAGCGTGTGCAGGATCGGCCCGTGGTCGGTCGACGCCATGCATTCGGCGGCGGCCGCGTACCCGGCGGGGCGG
>NZ_AJFC01000299.1:0-11377 GCF_000256505.1 Rhodococcus sp. P14
GAGCCCGCACGTGCTCGGCCGCGTCCGGTGCGGTCAGTTTCGGTGCGCGTTCGGCCGCGAAGCGCTCGGGGCCGGCGGCGCGCAGGGCCGGGACGCGGTCGCGCATGGCGGCGGCGCGGGCGGGCGACGTGCCCGAACCCCGGGTGCTGTCGGCGAGGACGAGCGTGCGGACCCGGCCGGGCCGGCGGCGCGCGACCTCGAGCGCGACGACACCACCCCAGGACGTTCCGACGAGGTGAACGGGCCGGTCCGGGTCGATGTCGTCGAGGACGGTCAGGACGTCCCTCGCGTGGTCGTGGTGGACGCCGGCCGGGTCGGCGGAGCGACCGTACCCCGCGGCATCGAGCCGGTAGGTCGCATGTCCGCGGGCCGCGAGTTCCGCCGCGAGCGGTGCACAGGAGTTCGCGTTCCCGCCGATGCCGTGCAGCATCAGCACCGGATCTCCCGTCCCGAGACGCTCGACGTGCAGGTGCGCGGGGGTCACGACAGCGCCCCGGCCGCGACGGCGGCCCCGTAGAAGTAGCCGGCGTCGCGGGCCTCGACACGGTCGCGGTGCCCCGGGTCGGGGCTGCCCGCCATGGCGGAACGCACGGTCGTGGTGGGCGGTCCGGCCGTCCCCCACTGGTCGGACAGTTCCGGGGTGCGCTTCCAGGTGCGGCACAGCCAGGCGTCCTCGTCGATCTGGGCGACCTCGGAGGTGTACTCGCACACCAGGCCTGCCGGGTCGGTGAAGTAGGAGAAGGTGTTGTCGCCGGGACCGTGCCGGCCCGGGCCCCACTGCGGCGCGATGCCGTGGGCCTTCAGGCTGCCGATGCCGCGCATGAAGTGATCGAGGCTCTGCATCTCGTACGCCACGTGGTTGAGTGAGGGCCACGGCGCCCGGTTGAGCGCGATGACGTGGTGGTCGGAGTTGCAGCGGAGGAAGGACATCTGCCGCTCCGACCAGTCGGAGACCCGCATGCCGAGCACCTGGGTGTAGAAGGCGGTGGTGCGTTCGATGTCGGTCGTGTTGAGCACGACGTGGGCGATCTTGCGGGGAACGGCGCGGCGTCCCGCCGGTTCCTGCTCGGTGACGGCGTGGGTATCGGCCGACAGCTCGAGGCAGCGTCCCTCCGGATCGACCAGTTGCAGCCCGTAGCCGCCGCCGGCGTCGTCGAGGGGGCCCGGTGTGCGCAGCATCGGGATGCCGAGCCGGTCGAGGGCCAGTGCGGCGTCGTCGATCTCACGCGGGGTGGCGACGGCGAGGCTGATGCGCCCGAGGGCGTTGGTCTCCCCCCGTTCGACCGTCAGCACGTGGTGCTCGGGGCCGGTGGCGCGCAACCAGAATCGATCCCCGTCGGCCTCGACGGTCGTCAGCCCCCAGGCCTCGTGGTAGAAGTCCCGCGAGGCGGCCGGATCCGGCACCGACAGGGTGACCGAGCGCAGGGCGCGCAGCCGGCAGACGGGCGAGTCGCTGTAGCGCGGAAGTTGGTGGTGATACATGCGTTCCGGTTCCCTTCTCACAGATCCAGCACGAGTTCGGCAGAGCGGCACCGGGACACGCACGGAAACATCGTCGATCCGGCGGCGTGCTCGGACTCGGTGAGCAGGAAGTCGCGGTGGTCCACGTCGCCTTTGATCACCCCGACTTCGCACGTCCCGCAGATACCTTCGGTGCACGAGTTCGGCACGGGCACACCGGCGGCGGTGAGGGCGTCGAGCACCGACACGGTCGGCGGCACCGGGATGCGCCGGCCGGTGCTCTCGACGATCACGTCGAAGGCGGTGTCCTCCCCCGAGCGCGGCGCCGGTTCCGGGGCCGCGAACCGCTCGGTGCGGACCTGGCCGGGGTCCGGGACCGCGGCGGTGACCGCATCGATGAGCGGTGCCGGTCCGCAGCAGTAGACGACGGCGGTCGGGGCGAGACCCGACAGGGTCCCCGCGAGGTCCGGCAGACCACCGGCCTCGTCGTCGGCGTGGACGGTCACCTGCCCGGCGGGTCCGGCGGCGATCTCGTCGACGAACGCCATCGCCGCCCGGGAGCGTCCGGCGTAGAGCAGGCGCCACGGCCGTCCCTCAGCGCGCAGCCGCCGCATCATCGCGACGATCGGGGTGATGCCGATACCGCCGGCCACGAGGACGTGTTCGGTCGCGGCGTCGTCGAGGGCGAAGGCGCTGCGCGGTCCGTCGACGTCGATCTCCGCGCCGATCTGCAACGATTCGTGCACGTAGGCGCTGCCGCCGCGGGAACGCTCGGCGCGCAGCACCGCGACCGACCAGCGCGTGGTGTCCTGCGGATCCGAGCACAGCGAGTACTCGCGCACCACCCCGTTCGGCAGGTGCAGGGCGAGATGCGCACCCGGCTGCCACTGCGGCAACGCGGCGCCGGTCGGATCGACGAACGTCACGCTGGTGACTCCGTCTGCCTCCCAAGTTTTCTGGTGGACGCGGAGGCGACGTCGGACGGACTGCTCCATCGGGGATCTCCCTGTCGGCGGGTCTTCTCGGTGGCGTCAGCGGGTGACGCCGTACATCTCCGAGCTCGGCGGGTAGGTGGGCAGCTGCGGCTTGGCGGCGCCGATGATCACGCAGAACAGCGCGTCGGTGTCGCCGACGTTCGCGAGGCTGCGCGGCACTCCGGCGGGCACGCGGATCATGTCGCGGTAACCGAGCCGGCGGACGGCCTTGCGGGTGCCGTCCTCGACGTCGTGGACCGCGACCTCGAGCTCGCCCTCGAGCACGAAGAACACCTCTTCGACGTCGTGGTGGGTGTGCTCGGGCCCGACCGCGCCGGCGGGCAGCCGCATGTTGGACAGGGTGAAGTGCTCGGCGGGCAGCGTGCGGGCGTCGCCCTCGTGGTTGCCGGTCGCACCGGACCCGATGTAGCGGATCTGGGCGCGCTTGAAGCGGTCTCCGCCCTTGGCGGCCTGGAAGCCGAGGGTGTCCCAGTCCTCGTAGCGGCTGTCACGGCTGGCGATGCAGGAGTCGATGAGGGTTTCGAGATCGGTCTTCTCGGGTGCGGCCATGTCGGTGGTCCTTTCGTGCGGTGGGTGGTTCAGGCGCGGTACGCGACGGCTTCGATCTCGACGGTGGCGCCGTAGGGCAGGGCGGCGACCTCGACGAACGAGCGGGCTGGGCGGGGAGCGGCGAAGATCTTCTCGTAGTGGCGGTTCGCCTGGTCGCGGAGCGTCACGTCGGTCACGAAGTACGTCGTCTTGACGACGTCGGACAGGGTCATGCCGATGGTCGCCAGGCGCTCGCCGAGGCGGGCGATCGCGGCGTCGAGGGCGGCGGTCGTGCCGTCGACGGCG
Organism: Rhodococcus sp. P14; assembly: GCF_000256505.1. Lineage (NCBI taxonomy): Bacteria > Bacillati > Actinomycetota > Actinomycetes > Mycobacteriales > Nocardiaceae > Rhodococcus > Rhodococcus sp. P14. The sequence continues at coordinate 3,291 of NZ_AJFC01000299.1, forward strand.
ATGCCGTGTTCGTCGACCGACAGGGCGCCGGAGACGAACCCGAAGCCGGCGGCGGCGTAGGCGGGACTGTACGGGTGAGCGGTGCGGTCGTGGGTCGCGGTCGTCGAATCGGTCACCGGGAGGGGTCCTTTCGGGTTTCTGTCGGGTCGGGGGTGGCCCAGGCGATCGGTTCGCCGGACAGGTCGAGGTAGATGCTCTTCTGGTCGCAGTACTGACGGATGCCCTCGCGTCCCTTCTCGGTGCCGAGACCGCTGTCGCCGAGACCGGTGAAGGGAGTCGAGATGCTGAACTGCTTGTAGGTGTTGATCCAGACGGTGCCCGCCTTCACCGCGCCGGCCACGCGCCACGCCCGTCGGTAGTCCGCGGTCCAGATGCCGCAGGCCAGCCCGTACACCGAGTCGTTCGCCTGCGCGATCAGGTCCTCCTCGTCGTCGAAGGGCAGCACGACGGCCACCGGGCCGAAGACCTCCTCGCGGCAGATCGTCGCGGCGTTGTCGACCCCGGTGAGCACCGTGGGCGGGTAGTACGCACCGCAGGTGAGCCGTTCGTCGGTCGGGATCGCGCCCCCGCACAGCACCCGGGCCCCGTCGGCGACGGCGTCGTCGACCATGGCGGCCACCCGGTCCCGGTGGGCGAAGGTGACCAGCGGGGCCACCCGGGTGCGCGGGTCGGTGCCGGGTCCGAGGCGCAGCGCCGCTGCGCGCCGGACGAGTTCGGCGGTGAAGGTCTCGGCGATGCTGCGGTGCACGAAGATCCGCGATCCGGCGATGCAGCTCTGCCCGGTCGAGGAGAAGATGCCGTAGAGCACGCCGGCGACGGCCTGTTCGGGGTCGGCGTCCTCGAACACGATCGTCGGGGACTTGCCGCCGAGTTCGAGCGTGATCGGCATGAGCTTGTCGGCGGCCAGGTGCGCGAGGTGGCGACCGGTGTCGGTGCCGCCGGTGAAACTGACCTTGGCGACATCGGGATGCCGGACCAGCGCCTCACCGACCGTGCGCCCCGAACCCGGCAGGACCGAGAGGACGCCGGCGGGCAGACCGGCCGACTCGCAGATGCGGGCGAGGAGCAGGGTCACCCACGGGGCCCACACCGGCGGCTTGCTCACGACGGCGTTGCCGGCGGCGAGCGCGGGGGCGATCTTCTGTGCGTCGGACGCGATCGGGGAGTTCCACGGCGTGATCGCGGCGACGACACCCATCGGCTGGTACGTCGACATGGTCAGCCACGGCCCCCGGGGCGTGGTCACGGCCGAGTCCATCGTCTCGAGAGCGGCCGCCGTGTAGCGAAAGGTGTTGGCGGCGCTGGCAACCAGAGCCCGGGTCTCGGCCAGGGTCTTGCCCGTGTCGAGGGTCTGCAACCGGGCGACGCGTTCGGCCTCGCCGTCGAGGGCGTTGCCGATGCGGTGCAGCACCCGGGCCCGTTCGTGCGGGAGCAGCGACGACCATCCGCCGTGCGCGGCCCGAAGTCCCTCGGTGACAGCTTGGTCGACGTCGTCGACGGTCGCCGTGTGCAAGCCGGCGAAGACCCGGCCCGTCGCGGGGTCGACGGAGTCGAGGCGCTCCCCGAGGCCGCGCCGCCAGCGGCCGGCGACGAGGATCTCGTCGACCGTGTCGACGGACTCGGCGTGCTCGGCGGTTCCCGCCTGGAGGGGGGACGCGTATGCAATGGGCATGAGGGAGGTCCGTTCGGTGGGGAGGGACGCGGACCACGGTGTTCGCGGTGGGTGGTGCGCGCCGAATCGATATCTTTGCACTAAGAGATTTGTAGCGTCTTAGCGCAAAGAGGTCAAGGCTCGAACGCCCAGATCAGCCGGTTGTTACGCCGCATTCACGGCCGCGAAACGGAGGAGACGCAGGTCACAGCGGTGTGGCGGGCGTCATAGCCCTTCTCGAAATTTTTTGTCGGCCGGACCGTCAGACCCGACGATCGGCACCCGAATCGGCAGCAGCATCGAACTCGGCCGCGCGGGCAGAGCGCTCCAGACGGGCGAGCAGACGCGCCAGCGTCTCGCGCTCGCCCGCGTCGAGGTCGCCGAGCATCGCGCGCAGTTTGGCGAAGTGCGCGTCGGCCACCGAGTCGACGAGCGCGGCGCCGGCAGAGGTGAGCTCGACGTACACGACGCGGGCGTCCTGGCTGTCCTTCGATCGGGTCACCAGGCCCGCCTCCTCGAGCCGGTTCACCCGCAGCGACAGCCCTCCGGTGGTGACCAGCGTCTGCTCGGCGAGCTCCCCCGCGGTGAGCCGATGATGGGGCACTGCGCGGCGCAGGCAGGCGAGGACGTCGAATCCCGAATCGTTGATCCCGTGCTCCTCGAAGGTGGGCGCGATCCGGGCCTTGTAGACGAGGAAACTCCGATGCAGACGCCCGAAGACCTTCAGCCCCGAGACGTCGAGTTCGGGACGGGCCACCGCCCAGTGCGCGACGATGGCGTCCACGGCGTCGCGTTCTCCAGGCTCTCCCACAATGCCGGGAGTCTACCCGCGGCGCGGTCGGTGAACGCGCGCTGCGGAACCGGTCAGCGCCACCGCCCCAGCAGCTCGCCCGTCCGCTCGGCCAAAGTGGCCTGCAGCAACGGCCCGAAGCTGATCCGGCCAACGCCGAGAGCAGCGAACGACGCGAGATCGTTCTTCGCCGGGTGGGCGATCGCATTGACCGGCAACGGCAGTTCCGACGTCAGGCGCCGCTGTATCTCGTCGCTGTGGAAGCCGACCGGATAGAGCACATCGGCGCCTGCGTCGGCGGCCAGCTTCAGACGGTCGATCGCCCGGTCCACCCGGTCCGACTCGGCCCCGACCTTCTTGACGAACAGATCGGTGCGGGCATTGACCACCAGGTGCACCCCCGCGGCGTCGGCGGCGGCACGCAACCCAGCCACGTACTCGGCGTGCTCGGCCGGCTCGCGCAGCCGGCCGCCCTCACTGTGCACGGTGTCCTCGATGTTCAACCCGACAGCACCCGCACCCAGCAGCCCCTCGACGATGCGAGCAGGGACCTCACCGTAGCCGGCCTCCACGTCCACCGAGATCGGGACGTCGACCGCCGCAGTGACCTGCCGGACCCGGGTCAGCAGCTCCTCGAACGTCATCCCCTCGTTGTCCGGCTTGCCGACCGAGTCGGCGACCGGATGACTGCCCATCGTCAACGCGGAAAAACCGGCCTGCACGGCCAGATTCGCCGACCAGGCGTCCCACACGGTCGGCAGCACCACCGGGTCACCCGGGACGTGCAGGGACTTCAGCGCTACGGCCTTCTCGGCGAGAGTCGTCATGCCGCATCCAACCACATCCACCCGCCGCCTTTCCGGCGAACGGACCACTCCCGGGCGCGAGAAGACCGGGCCCCGTGCCGTTCGTGGTGAACGGCACGGGGCCCGGTGTCTCGTCGAGTCGTCCTACCGGACGCTGACCTTCTCGGGTTCCGGCTTCTTCTCGGGAGCGCGGTCCACCCGGGTCGGTACAGCGGAGACGGTCATGTCGTCGGGGACGTCCGCGTCGAGCCTCACCGCTTCCTGCGCGTAGTGGAAGTGGGGGCGACGGTGACCGAGGAAGGATCCGAACCACGACATCACTGCGACGTAGCGGTTGCGGAAGCCCACCATGTAGACCAGGTGCACGGCCAGCCACAGCACCCAGGCGACGAAGCCGCTCAGCTCGATCTTTCCGACGCGGGTGATCGCGCGGAAGCGGTTGATGATGGCCATGCTGCCCTTGTCCCGGTACTTGAACGGGGTGCCCTTGCCCTGCTTGCCGAGGATGGTCCGGGCGACGTGGCGGCCGCCCTGCATCGCGACGGGCGACTGCCCCGGCAGGTTGTTCAGCGACGTCATGTCGCCGATGGCGTACACGTCGGCGTAGCCGCCCACGGTGAGATCCGGGTTGACCAGCAGCCGGCCCGCGCGGTCGGTGGCGCAGCCGGTGCGCTCGGCGAGGACGCCGGCGAAGTCGTTGGCACGCACCCCGGCCGACCAGATGATGGTCTCGGCGGTGATCCGGCGCTCCTCGTCGTTCTTCGCCTTCAGGGTGGCACCGTGCTCGTCGATGTCGGTGACGAACGTGTCGAGCACGACGTCGACGCCCGACTTCTGCAGCGACTGCTTGGTGTACTCGCTGAGCTTGCCACCGAAGGCCGGGAGGGCCTCGCCCGCGCCCTCGACGAGGGTGACGGACACGTCGTCGGCGCTGATGTCGTGGAACGACTGCTCGAAGTAGCGGCCCGCGAGTTCCTTGATCTGGCCGGCGAGCTCGACGCCCGTCGCGCCGGCACCGATGACCACGAAGCTCAGCAGGTTGCGGCGGCGCTCCGGGTCGGTGGTGGTGTGCGCCTCCTCGAAGCACCGCAGGATCTGCCGGCGGAGCCGCTCGGCGTCCTCCACGGTCTTGAGGGCGTAGGTGACCTTCTCGAACTCGTCGCGGCCGAAGTACGCCTGCCGGGCGCCCGTCGCTGCGACGAGCGACCGGTAACCGACCGTGTGCACGGTGCCGCCGGCGACGTAGTCGACCTCGTGCTCGTCGGGCCGTACGTCGACGACGCGGCCGAGCCGCACGTCCGCGTTCGGGTACTTCGCGAGAATGGAGCGGATCGACGGAGCGATCTCCCCGGCCGAGAGGACACCGGTGGCGACCTGGTACAGCAGGGGCTGGAAGAGATGTTCGGTGGTCTCGGAGATCAGGACGAACGGCGTCCCGGCCTTGGCGAGCTTCTTCGCCGTCGCCAGCGCGCCGAAGCCCGAACCGACGACGACGACCTCGGTCCGGTCGGTCACTGCTGTGCTACTCACGATTACCTCTACCTCCACACTGAAGTCGATGTATGACACCCACCGTATGGACGGGAGGCCGTCGAGGCCACCAACCTGCCGAATTCGGGGAGCTCTTATCTCGATCGCTCATAAGTAGGATGGAGGTATGGATTTCCGGCAGCTCCGGTACTTCCTCGCCGTCAGCGAGGAGCTGAGCTTCAGCAAGGCCGCCCAGAAGTGCTTCATCTCCCAGTCCGCGATCAGCCACCAGATCACCCGGCTCGAGAAGGAACTCGGTGCGTCGCTGTTCGAGCGGTCGACGCGGATGGTGCGGCTGACCCCGGCCGGCTCGCGCCTGGTCCCCATCGCCCAGCAGGTGCTGAGCCTCGAAGCGCAGGCGTTCTCGGTGGCGCGCGAGCCGCGCAACCGCATCCGGATCGCCGCGAACATGACCTTCGCATCCCAGAGCCTCGACGCCATCGCGCATGTCCGGGAGCAGTACCCGGCGGTCGACATCGAGTTCGTCATCAAGAGCTTCGCCGACCGGATCGACGCCGTCGCCGGCGGCGACGCCGACATCGCCCTGATCAGGGGCGGCGTCGACCGCCCCGGACTCGAGACCGTGGACCTGGGCATCGAGGATCTGGTCATCGTCACGTCGAGCCGGCACCCGCTCTCCGCGTTCTCCACCGTCGACCTCGGCGATCTCGCGCCCTACCCGCTGCTCCTGCCGCCCCGGCACAGCCAGGTGCTCATCCACACGGTGATCGAGGACGCCTTCCGGGCGGTGGGACGCCGGGTGCAGCTCGGGCCGTCGATCGCGAGCGACCACACCGCCACCCTCGACGTCATCACCAATCCGCGGGCGTGGACGGTTCTGTACCCGAGCACCGCCGCGGAGACCCCCCGGACCGGCCTGGCCTACATGCGCGAGGCGCGCAACCGGCTCAGCATCCCCGTGTGCGGGGTACTCCGCAACGACGCGCCCCGATCGGCGGCCATGTCGAGCCTGATCCTCGCGCTGCACCAGTCGATGACCAGCCGGACACCACCGGGACCGGAGAGCTGAACACCGCCGCGCGGTCGTCGCAATGCGTACCGATCCGGTGCCGTTTCGTGGAAGGATGGCCCGAGCCGGCGGCGGACCCACGCGGTGAGGAGCGATCATGCAGCGAACCGAGACCTCGTTCACCAGTGCCGACGGCACCCGCGTCGTGTACGACGTGTGGTCGCCCGACGGCGACCCCGCGGGCGTGCTGGTGCTCTGCCACGGCTTCGGTGAGCACGCCCGCCGGTACGACCACGTGGTCGAGCGCCTCGGCGAGCTGGGTCTCGTCGTCTACGCCCTCGACCACCGCGGGCACGGCCGCTCGGGCGGCCGACGAGTGTTCGTGCGGGACATGGACCAGTTCACCGGCGACGTGCATCGCCTGGTCGGCATCGCCGCGTTCGATCAGCCCGGCCTGCCGCGGGTCCTGCTGGGCCATTCGATGGGCGGAGCCATCGCCCTGGCCTATGCGCTCGAGCACCCCGACGAGCTCACGGCCCTCGCACTGTCCGGTCCCGCCGTCGACGTCACCTCCGGCACGCCGCGGCCCGTCGTCGCACTCGGCAAGGTGATCGGGCGCGTCCTACCGCAGCTGCCGGTGCAGAAGCTCGACTCGGCGGGCATCTCGCGCGACCCCGACGTCGTCGCCGCGTACGAAGCCGATCCGCTCGTGCACCACGGTCTCGTACCCGCCGGCATCGCCCGCGCACTGGTCACCACGGGAGAGAGCCTGCCGGCCCGGCTCCCCGCGCTGGATCTGCCGATCCTGCTGCAGCACGGCACCGAGGACCGGCTCACCGCGCCGTCCGGCAGCCGGCTCGTCGCCGACCTGGTCGGGTCGCAGGACGTGACGCTCAAGTTGTACGAGGGCCTCTACCACGAGGTGTTCAACGAGCCGGAGAAGAAGCAGGTACTCGACGACCTGGTGGAATGGCTCCGACCGAGGCTCGGCTGAGGTGACAGCCGCTCCGTCCGCGCGCATGCCGGCCGCGTTCGTCGGCCACGGCAGCCCGATGAACGCGCTCGAGTCGAATCGCTACACCAGGGCGTGGCGGGCGTTCGGTTCCGCGGTGCCGACGCCCCGGGCGATACTCGCGATCTCGGCGCACTGGTACATCAACGCCACCGCGGTGACCGCGATGCCGAACCCGCGCACCATCCACGACTTCTACGGATTCCCGCAGGAGCTGTTCGACGTCGACTACCCCGCGGCCGGGCTGCCGGAGCTGGCCGAGGAGATCGCCGACGTCGTCCATCCGACGTGGGTGGGTGCGGACGTCGACTCGTGGGGTGTCGACCACGGTACCTGGTCGGTGCTCACCCACGCCTTCCCCGAGGCGGACGTGCCGGTGGTGCAGTTGAGCCTGAACGCCTACCGCGACTTCGACTACCACCTCGAGCTCGGCGCGAAGCTCGCCCCACTGCGCGACCGCGGCGTGCTGATCGTCGGCAGCGGGAACATCGTGCACAACCTGGCCGGCATGGATCGTCGCCGCCCGGACGAGGGGTTCGACTGGGCGCACCGGTTCGACGCCGCCGCGCGGGTCATGGTCATGGACCGCCCCGAGGGAGTCGCAGCCCTCGACGGGCACGCGGACTTCGACCACGCGGTTCCCACCCCGGACCACTTCCTGCCGCTGCTGTACTTCGCGGGCCTGGCGGGCGTGGGCGAGGACCTCGTCGAACCGCTGATCGACGGCTTCGCGTACGGGTCGCTGTCGATGAGCGCCTACACCCTCGGTCTCACGTGCGCGGCCGGTGACGACGGTCCCCCGTCCGCTGGGTTCCCCACAACCCCGGACCCGGTGAACACCAATGCGTGATTGTGGTTGTGATTGTGATTGTGATTGTGGCCGAATGTCACATCGCGTCGATGCAGTCGACCGAATGTGACATTCGGCCACCCAGGGGGTCAGCCACCCAGGGGGTCGGCCACCCGGGGGTCGGGCACCCAGGATCACGCCGTGTGGCGACGCTCCTCCGCGACGACGGTGCGCCGCGCGAAGTCGATGCTGTGCTGCAGCAGTGTCCGCGCCTCGGGCAGCACCTGCCCGATGACGGGGAAGGCGTGCACCTGACCGGCCCACAGGTGCGTCTCGACCGTCGTGCCCACCTCGTCGAACGCCTCGGTCATGATCTCGACGTCGGGGCGGGTGATCTCGTATTCGGCGACGGAGAAGAACGTGGGCGGGAACAGTGCCGGATCGGCGCGGACCGGGGACTGGGCGCCTTCGATGTGATCGGGGCCGGCGAGCCAGCGGTCGCGCAGCTTCTCCACCTGCCGCATCGGCAGGGGCGGGG
>NZ_AJFC01000300.1:0-6114 GCF_000256505.1 Rhodococcus sp. P14
ACGCGTCGCGCTTCATGAAGTCGGGATCGTGCTCCTCGAGATCGAGGTTGAGCAGCGGCGAGTAGCCGATCACCGCGGCCGGGCGGATCATGCCGCGCAGCGCGGCGATCTCGGCGACCTTCATCGCCAGGTAACCTCCGGCCGAGTCGCCGGCGACGACGATGCGCGTGGGGTCCTCGGCCGTCTCGAGCAGCCCGGTGTACGCGGCCATCGCGTCGATGACGGACGTCCCGATCGAACCGACAGGTAGCTGCCGGTAGGCGACGGAGTACACCGGCACCCCCGATTCGGTGGCGAGCAGCGAACACACCGTGCGGTGCGTGGCGAGCCCGCAGAAGACGAAAGCGCCACCGTGGAAGTAGAGGATCGTCGCACCGGCGAGGGAGTCCGCGGCGGGACGCGGCGGTTCGATGCGTTCACTGGGAACCCCGCCGAGGGTGAGGGGATCGATGTCGACGTTGCGCGGGCGGGGCAGCATCTTGTCCACGCGACGGTCGAGCCGGCTGAGGGCCTCGATCCCGCGGTCGGTGGCCGGCCAGTAGGCGAACAGCGGCTTGACGAAGATCCGCACGAACCAGAAGACGAGGATGGCCCGCAGGCTCACCGTCCAGTGCCAGATCGTCGATCCGTGGGTGCGCATGTACGCCACGATAGGACGGGTCCGGCACCCGGTCGAGGTACTCTCCGTCACACGTATCCGCCGCCTCAGACCTGCAGCAACGGCACCAGGAGCTCCTCGTCGGTCAGCGCACCGTGCTGTCCGGGCAGCTGCGACATGACCAGCTCGCCGTCGGTACGGATCACCGTGGACTCGCCGAGCCCGATCGCGACGACGTCACCGATGCGCCGGCACGCGGCGGGCGAGGGGTCCGGGCCGAACAGTCCGCCGGCGATCACGTCGTCGCGGGTGCCGACCCACAGGTCGTCACCGAGTTCGTTGCGCCACCGCTCGAGCACCGCGCCGGGTCGCCGGGTGTGCACATGCCGGCAGCGGGGTTCGCCCGCGATCACGTCGACGTCCTCCGCGAGAGCGGGGAGATGGTCGAAGTCGACGCGCCGGCCCCGGGAGGCGTCGATCATGCCGTGATCGGCGGTGATCAGCAGCCGCGTCCCGGCGGGCAGGGCGGCGACGAGCTGCTCGACGAACCGGTCGACGACGGTCAGCTGCGCGGTCCAGGAGGGGGACTCGGGTCCGTACAGGTGCCCGACCGTGTCGACCTCGCCGAGGTAGCAGTAGACGAGGGTGCGGTCGTCGGCGGTGACGGCGGCGACGACGTGGGCGAGCAGGTCACCGTAGGCGGAGACACCGACGAAGTTGCCGCCGCGCAGCACGGCCCGGGTGAGGCCGCTGCCGTCGAAACTGCGGGGCACGACGGTGGTCACCGTCAGCCCGGCCGCGTCGGCGCGTTCGAACACCGTCGGGTGGGGCTGTATCCATTCGGGGACGAATCGCTCGCGCTGATCGACGGCGGTCCCCGCGAGGGTCCAGCGCAGCCAGTTGAACGGGGCGTCGATCTCCTCGACGTAGGACTGGTAGCCGGTCACGGCGTGAGCGCCGGAGGCCAGGCCGGTGCCGAGCGAGGCGATGCTCACCGCGGTGGTGGTGGGAAATCCGGCGCGGATCGGCCGGCCGTCGAGGCCGGTGAGAAAGGGGGCGGCGGCCGCATTTCGTCGCAGGAGGTTCCACCCCATGCCGTCGACGAGCAGCACGACGGTGCGGGACTGCTCGGGGAGGGCGAGACGGTTGGCCTCACCGGGCACCCCCGCGGACGCGAGGACGGACGGCATCAGATCCGCGAGGGTGGGTTCGGCGTAGACGTCGTGCAGCGGCAGGTCCATTACCCGAGTATGGCCTGCCGGGCGTCACTGGTCCTTGATGTCGGACCCGTGCTTGGTCAGCGGCATGATCTCGATGTTCATGTACGGGAACAGCGGCAGGTTCCACAGGATCTCGTGGAGTTCGTCGGCGGAGTCGACGTCGAAGATGCTGATGTTGCTGTACTTGCCGACGATGCGCCAGATCTCCCGCCACTTGCCCTCGCGCTGCAGTTCCTGGCTGTATGCCTTCTCCCGCGCGACGGTCTCGGCGCGCACCTCGGGGTCGAGGTCGCGGGGGATGTCGACGTCCATGCGAACGTGGAACAGTGCCATGGTCGGTACTCCTTTCGGGCCGTGCGCGGTTCCGGTAGCGGGTGCTACCGGAACCGCGCACGGGGGGTGGTCAGTCGCGGGCGAGGTGCTTGACGACGTCCATGTCGAGTTCGACGCCGAGGCCGGGTCCCTGGGGCAGGTGCACCTGACCCTCGGAGTAGTCCAGCGGGGTCTGCAGGAGTTCGACGGCGAACAGCTGCGGCCCGAACAGTTCGGTGCCGTAGTTGATTCCCGGCTCGGCGCAGGCGAAGTGGACGGATGCCGCGGTGCCGATGGGTCCTTCGATCGAAGTGGCGCCGTGGCAGCGGATTCCGGCAGCCTTCGCGACCGCCACGACCTCCTTGCTGCGCTGCAGGCCACCGCACTTGGTGGTCTTGAGGGCGATGACGTCGGCGGCCCCGAGCTTGGCGATCTCGAGGGCGTCGTGCGGGGTCTGCACGGACTCGTCGGCCATCACCGGGGCGGACACGAGCCGGTTGATCTCGGCGAGCACTTCACGCTGCTCGCCGGGGGTGGGCTGCTCGATGAGCTCGACACCGCCGTCGACGAGTTGCGGAACGTATCGCAGCGCGGTGAACCGGTCCCAGCGGGCGTTGACGTCGATGCTCACGCCAGCCTTGCCCTCGAGGGCCTGCGCGATCGTGACGACGCGTTCGGTGTCGACCTTCGGGTCGAGCGCGCCCATCTTGAGCTTGAACGCGAAGTTCAGCCGTGCCGCCATCTTCTCCTCGACCTCCTCGAGGATTTCTTCGACCGGTGCCGCGCCGAGCGCCCACCGTACGTCGACGCCGGTGCGGAAGGCGCCACCGAGCAGGGTGTGCACCCCGACGCCGAGGGCGCGGGCCCACGCGTCGTGCAGGGCGACGTCGACGGCCGCCTTGGCGAAACGGGCGCCGGAGACGACGCGTTCGATGTCGACCATGATGCCGCTGATCTCGTCGACGCCGCGGCCGGTGATGTAGGGGGCGATGTAGCGGTCGACGATCGCCTTCATGGTCTCGACGGATTCGCCGCCCCACCACGGACCGCCGGGGACGACGCCCTCTCCGTGGCCGGTGACCCCGCCCGCGGTGGTGATCGCCACGAGCAGGATGGGTTGCTTCTCGGCGGTGGTGGTGGCGAACTTGTGGGGACGCACCAGCGGTACGTCGAGGATCGTCGTATCGATCGAGACGATCTTCAGGTCGGGGTCGGACATCGAACAGCTCACAATCGGATTTCGGCGGTGATGCGGGCAACAGCCGGGCCTCCGCGACGACGAATGCCGGTGCCCTTGGCGGACACCGGCATTCGTCACCACTCGTGGACCCGGTTCACAGGAGTGCTCAGGCCTCGGGGTCGAGCGCGAAGTTGTAGGTCACCTCGTCGACGCCGTCGGCGTTCGGCTGCGGGTCCAGGATCAGCTCGGGCTTGGTCGCGGTCGCGACGTCGTCCTCGACCCACTCGCCGCCCTGGAAGTAGAGCTGGGTGGTGATGGCGCGCTTGCCCGGAGCCTTCACCATGAGGTGCAGGTGGGCGGGACGCCACGGGTGGCCGCCGTAGGAGTCGATGAACCAGCCGGTCGGGCCGTCGGCCGGGATCTTGTAGGGCGCGGGCTTGAGCGTGGTGATCTCGAAGTTGCCCTCGTCGTCGCACTCGATGGTGCCGCGCAGGTTCCACTCGGGGATGCCGGGGGCGAACTGCGAGTAGTAGCCCTCCTCGTCGGCGTGCCACAGCTCGACGGTGGCGCCCTGCAGGCCCTTGCCCTCGAGGTCGGTGACCTGGCCCTTGAAGATCAGCGCCTCGGCGGCCTTGTCCTGCTCGCGCATCGGCATGGTGCACTTGGCCGGCAGCTTCGGCGAGTCCGGCACGTAGTAGGGGCCCTCGATGCTGCCCTTGGTGCCGGAGAAGTGCTTGCGGTTGTAGTGCACTTCCTCGATCTCGTGCTCGACGAAGACGTCCAGCCACAGCGGCCACTCGCCGTACTCGCCGACGTCGATCATCCACTGCTTGAGCACCCGGTACTCGTCGTAGGTGACCTGGTGCTTGTGGATGATCTCGGCGAACGCACCGAGCACGTCCTTGTAGATGGCAGCGGCGCGCTCGACCGACGTGTCCGACGAGACCCGCTCGCTCTTGAACTTGTCGGTGGCGGCGTTGCCCGAGGCGTGGGCGGTGGGGTTTTCGGTGGTGGTCATGTGTCCTCCTCGGCGAGGCTCGAACGGTGGTCGCGAAAGCTGTGGGTGGTGATCGCGGGGCTGGCGCTCTCGCCACTCGGGTTGTACGCTGTGCGTACTTCCGTATCGCAGTGCGTACACACACTGTGCGTCCAGTCACAGGTGATTGTCAACACCCGGGCGCCCGGATTGCCCGAAACCGCAGGTAGGAGACCACAATGCCTAGTCAGGACCGGGATTTCGTCCAGAGCATCGAACGGGGCTTCGCGGTGCTGCTCGCGTTCGACGAGCGGCATCCCACCCCGTCCCTCGCCGAACTGGCAGCGAAGACCGACCTGTCCCGCCCTGCGGTGCGCCGCATCCTGCTCACCCTGCAGAAGCTCGGCTACGTGACCAGCACCGGCAGCCGCTGGTCGCTGACCCCGCGCGTGCTCAGCATCGGCCAGCACTACTCCGCCTCCCACGCCCTGGTCGAGGCGGCCATGCCGCGACTGGTGGAGATCGCCGAGTACACCGGCGAATCCGCCTCCCTCGGGGTGCTCGACGGCGCGGAGGTCGTCTACGCCGCCCGCGTCCCCGTGCGCCGCATCATGAGCATCAACGTCTCGGTCGGCACCCGGGTCCCGGCGTACGCCACGTCGATGGGCCGGGCGCTGCTGGCGTGGGCACCCGAGGAACTCGTCGAGCAGGTCGTCGCCGCGACCCGCTTCGAGAAGCTCGCCACCGCCACCGTGCGCAACGCCGACGAATTGCGCGCCGAGCTCGCGCGCGTGCGTGCCCAGGGCTACGCGCTCACCTCCGCCGAGCTCGAGGAGGGGCTGATCTCGGCCGCGGCGCCGGTCCGGGACGCGACCGGCACCGTGGTCGGCGTGCTCGCCTGCTCGACATCGACGGCCCGGCACACACCCGGGGAGTTCCGCGAGCTCGCCGCGGAATGCCTGATGAAGTCCGCGCACGCCCTCGGCGCCGACCTCGGATACCGCGGATAGGGCGCGTCAACCCCGCAGGGTCGCCGACGGCGCCACCCCGTACTTGCGGCGGTAGGCGGCCGCGAATCGGCCGGTGTGGGTCATCCCCCAGCGCAGGGCCACGTCCGTGACCGACGTCGTCGCCGGGTCGCCGGCCGCGAGTTCCTCGTGGATCCGCTCGAGCCGCAGATCGAGCAGGTAGTCGCGGGGACAGACACCGAGGTACTCGCGGAAGCCCTCCTGCAGCCGGCGCACACTCACACCCGCCAGCTCGGCCATGTCCGCGGTGGTCCACGGCTGCGCCGGGTCCTCGTGGATGCGGTCGAGAACGCGCTTGACGATCCGTGGCCGCGCCGCCGTGCCGGCACCCGCGTTCGGCATCACGGCGAGCACGAATGCCGAGGTCAGCGCCCCGGAAAGCTGGTCGGCGACGAGGGGGTTGCGCCACAGCCCCTCGTCCGCCCGCAGCTGCTCGACCACCGACTGCAGCAGGGCCATCCAGCTCCGCCCCGCCTCGCTCGTCAGGTCCACCTGGTCGGGCAGCCCGAGGTCGGGACGACCGAGGATCCGGTGCATCTCGCGGTCGAGGTAGTCACGGTCGAGCTTGACTCCGACGATCTCGCAGTCCTCGGTCCACCGGGTGATCCGCGCCGCCGTGTCGGGCCGGAACACCGAGGCCTGCCCCTGGGCGGAACTCACTTCCTGTCCCGCCGCCACCGACTCGATGTGGCCGGACAGCGGGATGTTGACCGCGTACGCACCCGGATGATCCGAATCCACCGCGACCTCGGCCCCCCAGCCGATACGCGCGAGCCGCAGCGGACCGAGCTGCAGCGACC
>NZ_AJFC01000301.1:0-1642 GCF_000256505.1 Rhodococcus sp. P14
GCGGGAGCCGCAGCGGACCGAGCTGCAGCGACCGCACGTTGACATGGGGTTCCGAACCTCGTGCGAGCGGGGTCAGGGTGTGCGGGAAATACGCGTCGGACACCACATGCTCGGCCTCGTCCCAGTCGACCGGCTCCGGCGTCGACACCACGTGTGCACCTCCCGTGTGCATTCTCGGGACCTTCGGCCCTGCATCCTCGGGGCATTTCAGCCCGTGTCGTCCGAGGGCTTTCAGCCCGTGTCCGCGAACACTACTACCCAGTGTGATGAGCAACACGTCCCCGGGCAAACAGCGTCGTTCGTCATGACGACCGCGTCGAACGGATAGCGACCGCGCTCAGCGGATCGCGAAGGCCGTCCGACCGCTCCTATGGTCTACATCACATCACGACGGAACGACCGGCAAGGAGCGCCGAAATGGATCAGCGTCGGCTCCGAAACATCTTCGGACAGTTCGCAAGTGGCGTCACCGTGATCACCTGCGCCAACCACGAGGGCACCCCGCACGGCGCAACGGTCACCGCGTTCACCGCGGTCTCCCTCGAGCCCCGCCTGTGCCAGGTCACCCTGACCCGGACGTCCAAGGCGTGCGCCTTCCTCTCCGGCGCGCCGTTCGCGGTGAACATCCTCGCCGCCGACCAGGTCGACACCGCCCTGCACTTCGCCGGCCGGCCGCAGACCCCCGGCCCGGTGTTCGAGGACGGCCCCACCGCACCGGTGCTCACCGGAGCAGCGGCAACCCTGTCCTGCGTTCCGTGGCGCGAGTACGACGGCGGCGACCACGTCATCTACATCGGCGAGATCGTCGACGCGCAGTGCCGCGACACCGAGCCGCTGCTGTTCTACCGCAGCACCTTCCACGAACTCGGCGCACCGAGCGCCTCCGCGGCGTGGAACGGGTCGATGGACGACCCGCACAGCGGCTGGTTCGACGCCCGGACCCGGTTCACCCCGCTGCACGTCGACACCGCCGTCCGCTGACCCCGCATCTTCCATCCCAGTCACGTCCCATTCGCAAGGAGACAGCCATGACCACCCTCGAGTCCCGTCCCGACGAGAACGCGATCGACCGTTCCGAGGTCAACGTCGCCGCCGACGCCCCGGCGAACCGGCAGCAGAACTTCGCCACGCGACCGATGACCGGCGACGAGTACATCGAGTCGATCAAGGACGGCCGCGAGATCTGGCTGCACGGCGAGCGCGTCAAGGACTTCACCAACCACCCGGCGTTCCGCAACTCCATCCGCATGACCGCCCGGCTGTACGACGCGCTGCACACCGGTGAGCACGTCGGCACCCTCACCTGCCCCACCGACACCGGCAACGGCGGGGTGACCATGCCGTTCTTCCGCACCCCGAAGACCTCCGACGACCTGCTGAAAGAGCGCGACGCCATCGCCACCTGGGCGCGGATGACCTACGGCTGGATGGGCCGGTCCCCCGACTACAAGGCCTCCTTCCTCGGCACGCTCAACGCCAACAGCGAGCTCTACGCCCCGTTCCAGGACAACGCCGAGCGCTGGTACCGCGAATCGCAGGAGAAGGTCCTGTACTGGAACCACGCCATCATCAACCCCCCGGTGGACCGTCAGCTCCCGCCCGACCAGGTCGGGGACGTGTTCATGAAGGTCGAGAAGGAGAC
>NZ_AJFC01000302.1:0-47844 GCF_000256505.1 Rhodococcus sp. P14
CCAATACTTGAACCCGCCGCGTCGATTCCCCCATTCCATGACGGTAGGCACCGTTCTGGGCGATACTGAGAAGTGCCCCGGACCGAGTAGAGGCCAGGTACATGCAGGACTCACGCAATCCTGACGCGACAATTCTCACTGCGGCCGAACCGCATCGGATGACACTGGGAACCATGTCCCTACACAACCACGGCACTCCGAAGTCCTCGCCGACGTCGAAGTCGCGGACCAAGCCGTCCGCCGACTCACCGGCCGGACCAATCGAAAGGAATGAATCATGGCAACTGCGGTAGGCATCGACTTGGGCACCACCAACTCGGTCATCGCAAGCTGGCAAGGCGGCGAACCGGTGGTGATCTCCAATGTCGAGGGTGCGCGGACGACGCCGTCGGTGGTGGCATTCACCGATAGCGGCGAGCGCCTGGTGGGTCAGCTGGCCCGACGACAGGCGATCCTGAACCCGAAGGGCACGATCTACTCGGCGAAACGCTTCATCGGACGTCATTTCGACGAGATCTCCGAGGAGGCCAAAGCGGTCAGCTTCGACGTCGTACCGGGCGACAACGGTGAGGCACGATTCGACGTGCGAGGTAAGAAGTACGCACCAGAGGAGATCAGTGCCCTGGTGCTGCGCAAACTCGTCGACGACGCCAGCAAGTTCCTTGGCGAGAAGGTCAAGGAAGCGGTCATCACCGTTCCGGCCTACTTCAACGACGCGCAGCGCAACGCCACCAAGGACGCCGGCCGGATCGCGGGCCTCAAGGTCCTGCGGATCATCAACGAGCCGACCGCGGCGGCATTGGCGTACGGCATGGACAAACAGACCCACGAGACCGTACTGGTCTTCGACCTCGGCGGCGGCACGTTCGATGTGAGCCTGCTCGATGTCGGCGAGGGAGTAGTCGAGGTTCGCTCGACGGCCGGCGACTCCCACCTCGGCGGAGACGATTTCGACCGGCGCCTGGTGGACTACCTCGCCGACGAGTTCCAGAGCGCGGAGAACATCGATCTGCGCAAGGATCCACAAGCGCTGCAACGACTCTTCGAGGCGGCAGAGAAGGCCAAGGTCGAGTTGTCCTCGGTAACTCAAGCCCAGGTCAACCTGCCCTTCGTCACCGCAGACGCGAACGGCCCCAAACACCTCACCACCACGATCATGCGATCGAAGTTCGAGGATCTGACGGCAGATCTGGTGGAACGCTGCCTCGGTCCGGTAAAGCAGGCAATGAGTGACGCCAAGATCACCGCC
The DNA here is from genome assembly GCF_000256505.1 of Rhodococcus sp. P14. Lineage (NCBI taxonomy): Bacteria > Bacillati > Actinomycetota > Actinomycetes > Mycobacteriales > Nocardiaceae > Rhodococcus > Rhodococcus sp. P14. The sequence continues at coordinate 1,250 of NZ_AJFC01000302.1, forward strand.
AACGACATCCACGAGGTGATCCTGGTCGGTGGTTCGACACGCATTCCGGCGGTACAGGCACTCGTTCGCCGGCTCACCGGCGGTAAGGATCCCCACATGGGCGTCAACCCGGACGAGGTCGTGGCGCTCGGTGCCGCGGTCCAGGCAGGCGTGCTCAAAGGTGAGGTCTCCGACGTACTGTTGCTCGACGTCACCCCACTGTCCCTCGGCGTCGAGACGCAGGGCGGGGTAATGACCAAGATCATCGAGCGCAACACGACGATCCCCGCCCGACGCAGCGAAGTGTTCTCCACAGCGGAAGACAATCAGTCCGCCGTGGACGTCGTAGTCCTGCAGGGCGAACGCGAACGCGCCGCCGACAACCGGGTGCTGGGCCGGTTCCGGCTGGAAGACATCCGACCTGCGCCACGCGGCGAGGCGCAGGTCGAAGTCACATTCGATATCGATGCCAACGGCATTCTCAACGTCACCGCCCGTGACAAAGACACCGGCAAGGAGCAGAGCATCACGATCAGCGAACAGGGCAACCTCGACCAGAGCGAGGTCGAGCGCATGCTCGCCGAGGCCGAACGGAACCGGCGTGAGGACGAGGAGCTGCGCAAGGCGGTCGACGCACGTAACGCCCTCGATTCGGTTGCCTACCAGGTGGAACGGCGACTTGCCGAACTGGGTGACAGTGCGCCACCGCACGAGAAAGCGCGTGCCGAGATGTTGATCGCCGACGCGAGGAAGGCTGTAGAAGACGGTGCTCCACCCTCGGAGGTAGAGCCACTGACCTCGGAGCTGCAGCAGTTGCTCTACGGGCTTGCAGCGGTTCAAAACGGCGGCGAGGGATACCAGACCGGCGGAAGAGACGCTGCGTCGTCGGATGACGACGACGTGATCGACGCCGAGTTCGATCGGAGCTGAGGCACCTGATGGACAGATCTGCTGATCATTCGACGACCGAGCAGGCTACCGACCATACTGACACGGACCAGACCGAGACGAGGCCTGATCACACCGATACCGAAGCCAAGCTGGCTCGACTCGAGGACCGCTGGCGCAGAGCACTCGCAGATCTGGACAACCTGCGCAAGCGGTATGCCAAAGATCTCGACCGTGAACGCGCCGCGGAGACAGCGAGGGTATCGGCGGCGTGGCTGCCTGTCCTGGACAACTTGGAGCTCGCGCTGGCCCATGCGGATAGCGATCCTCAGGCCGTCGTCGAGGGTGTGAAGGCAATCCGGGACCAAGCGGTGCAGATACTGTCACGGCTCGGCTTCGAGCGCCACGACGAGGTCGGTGTGCCGTTCACCCCGGAACTCCACGAAGTAGTCAGTGTGGTGACCCAACCCGACCTTCCCTCCGGAACCGTGATCGAGGTCTTGCGGCCAGGTTACGGAGAAAACGGACAGCAGTTGCGTCCCGCCACCGTGGTCGTCAGCCGACCTGAGGAGTGAGCGCCATGGCGCGTGACTACTACGAAGCGCTCGGGGTCCCGCGCAGCGCCGACACCGACGAAATCCAGCAGGCCTACCGCCGACTTGCCCGCAAATATCACCCCGACATCAACAAAGACCCCACTGCGGAAGACAAGTTCAAAGAGATCAATGAGGCCTACCAAGTGTTATCCGACCCAGACACCCGGAAACGCTACGACCGATTCGGGGACGACTTCCGTCGGGTACCCGAGGACTACGACGAACGGGTCCGGGCAAGCGCCGGCGGGTACGGCGGCGGAAGGTACAGCGGTGGGGGCCGGAGGGTGCACTTCGGACACGGCACAGACGGCGAGGGGGGCGTCGACTTCGAGGACCTCTTCGGACAGATGTTCGGCGGCGGTGGCGCGTACGGCCCGATTCCCGGCGCCGATCAGGAAGCGGAACTGGAACTGACCCTGGAAGAGGCGTACCGGGGCGGCAAACGCACTCTCCGTCTGGACGGACGACGATACGACGTCAACATTCCGGTCGGTGTCCTCGACGGCCAAAGAATCCGGCTGGCCGGGCAAGGGGGCCGAGGCAACGGCGGCGCACCGCCCGGGGATCTGTACCTCGTGGTCCGGATCAAACCGCATTCCCGGTTCCGCGTACAGGGCCGGGACATCTACGTCGACCTTCCCGTCTCCCCCTGGGAAGCAGCCCTCGGCGCGACGGTCGCCGTTCCCACTCCCGGCGGTGAGGCGAAAGTCAAAGTCGTACCGGGCTCGTCGACAGGTAGGAAGCTGCGCCTGCGCGGAGAAGGCATGCCCAACCCGCGAGGCTCCAACGGCAACCTCTACGCCGAAATCAAGGTGATGGTGCCATCGAAACCGACAGCACGTGAACGCGAGCTGTTCGAACAGTTGGCCGCCGAATCGAACTTCGACCCGAGGAAACAGCCATGAGCACCCCGACCCCGGGCACCCAGTACATATTGGTTCGCCGTACCGGAATGTCGCTGGATGTCTTCGCCGAACGTACCGGGCTGCACCCCGACCTGGCAAGAAAACTCGTGGCTCTCGGCCTGATCGACGCACGCCGCGACCCCGGCGGCGAAATATTGTTCGAACCGTCAGCAGTGGCCCACGCTGCCCGCATCCAACGGTTGCGGACGGGTCTAGGCCTGAACTACTCGGCAATCGGGCTCGTGCTCGATCTGCTGGATCGAATCGAGAAACTCGAAGCAGCGTCCCACGGAAGGAAGACACCCCCATGGACACCGGCAGTCTGACTGAAAGGTCACGAGAAGCCCTGCAGGAGGCCCAGAACATCGCGACCAGAATGGGCCACACCGAGGTCGACGGAGAGCACCTGCTGCTCGCGTTGGTCGATCAGCAGGAAGGGCTCGTACCGCGACTGCTCGAGCAGGCCGGTGCGAACGTCGACGCCCTACGCTCCGATCTGGAACAGGCACTCATGCGTAGGCCGAAGGTCAGCGGCCCCGGTGCGACGCCCGGTCAGGTGATGATCACCCAGCGCCTGGCCAAACTGCTCGACGCCGCCGAACGAGAGGCAAAGCGACTCAAGGATTCCTACGTGTCGGTGGAGCATCTCGTGATGGCCCTCTCCGAGGAGGGGTCGACCAGTGCGGCCGGACGGGTTCTCACCAGCCATGGGGTCACACGAGAGACCTTCCTCGCCGCCTTGACCACAGTGCGCGGCAACCAGCGCGTCACCTCGGCCACCCCGGAGGGGGCGTACGAGGCGCTCGAGAAGTACGGACGCGACCTCGTCTCCGAGGGCCGAGCAGGCAAACTCGATCCGGTCATCGGGCGAGACGCCGAAATCCGCAGGGTAACGCAGATCCTGAGCCGGAAAACGAAGAACAATCCGGTGCTGATCGGCGACCCCGGCGTCGGCAAGACCGCGATCGTCGAGGGACTCGCCCAGCGGATCGTCCGCGGCGACGTGCCCGAGGGCCTACGCGACAAAACGATCTTCTCGCTCGACATGGGTTCCCTGGTGGCCGGCGCGAAGTACCGCGGCGAGTTCGAGGAACGGCTGCAGGCGGTGCTGTCCGAGGTGAAAGCGGCCGAGGGGCGCATCCTGTTGTTCGTCGACGAGTTACACACCGTCGTCGGCGCAGGATCGGTCGGCGGCGAGGGATCTCTCGACGCCGGCAACATGCTCAAACCGATGCTCGCCCGCGGCGAACTGCACATGATCGGTGCCACCACTCTCGACGAGTATCGCAAGCACATCGAATCCGATGCAGCATTGGAGCGTCGATTCCAGACCGTTCTCGTCGACGAGCCCAGTGCCGAGGATGCAATCTCGATTCTGCGCGGACTTCGAGAACGCCTCGAGGTGTTTCACGGCGTGAAGATCCAGGACGGCGCACTGGTGGCCGCCGTGACCCTCTCGCACCGGTACATCACCGACCGTTTCCTTCCGGACAAGGCGATCGACCTGGTAGATGAAGCGTGCGCCCGGCTACGAACCGAAATCGACTCGATGCCCGCCGAACTCGACGAACTCACCCGGAAAGTGACCCGGCTGGAGATCGAAGAGGCCGCCCTGTCCAAGGAAACGGACGCCGCCAGCAAGACACGCCTCGAGGAGTTGCGTAAGGAACTGGCCGATCTGCGGGCCGAGACCGACGCCCGGCACGCTCAGTGGGAGGCAGAGCGCCAAGCGATCCGTCGGGTGCAGGAGCTACGGGGAGAGCTGGAACGATTGCGACACGAAGCCGAGGAGGCCGAACGCAATTACGACCTCAATCGGGCCGCCGAGCTGCGATACGGCGAGATCACCGAACTCGAACGCAAACTCAAGGCGGCGGAGGAGCAATTGGCCACCAGGCAAGGCCGCAATCCGTTGCTGCGCGAGGTGGTCACCGAAGACGAGATCGCAGAAATCGTGGCCGCATGGACGGGTATCCCGGTCGCTCGACTGCAGGAAGGCGAGCGGGAGAAACTGTTGAAGCTCGACGAGATCCTGCACGAGAGAGTCATCGGTCAGGACGAGGCGGTACAACTAGTCGCAGACGCGGTAATCAGAGCAAGGTCGGGTATCCGCGATCCGCGCCGGCCGATCGGTTCGTTCATCTTCCTGGGCCCGACAGGTGTGGGGAAGACCGAACTCGCAAAGACGCTGGCCAGTGCCCTCTTCGACAGCGAAGACAACATGGTGCGCCTGGATATGAGCGAGTACCAGGAACGGCACACGGTGAGCAGACTCATCGGTGCACCCCCCGGGTACGTCGGGTATGACGAGGGGGGTCAGCTCACTGAGGCGGTGCGTCGCAAGCCGTACTCCGTGGTGCTCTTCGACGAGATCGAGAAGGCCCATGCCGACGTCTTCAATACCCTTCTACAGGTGCTCGACGACGGCCGGATCACCGATTCTCAAGGCAGGCAGGTCGATTTCCGGAACACGGTGATCATCATGACCTCGAACATCGGATCCCAGCATCTCCTCGACGGAGTCACAGCGGACGGCGAGATCAAGCCGGACGCCCGGGCGCGGGTGCTGGCGGAACTGCGCGGGCACTTCCGTCCCGAGTTCCTCAACCGGATCGACGACATCGTGTTGTTCACCCCGCTCACGCTGCCCCAGATCGAACATATCGTCGAGCTACAACTCACCGATCTTCGGAACAGATTGTCAGAGAGACAGATACACTTGAATATCACACCGGAAGCACGCCGGCTCATCGCCGAACACGGTTTCGACCCGGTCTACGGTGCACGACCCCTGCGCAGGTATATCGCCCATGAGGTCGAAACCAGGATAGGTCGTGCGCTGTTGCGCGGCGAAATCGAACCGGGCGGCACCATCGATGTCACGGTCGATGACGGCGAACTGTCCGTCGCATATACGGAACCCGCCATCGCGGCCTGAGAAGGGGTGTCGTCATGGGATCCGACAAGGTGAAGTGCCCACACTGCGGCAAGGTCAACAGGGTACCGGCGGCCGGGAACGGGAGACCCCGCTGCGGAAATTGCCACGAGCCGCTGCCCTGGATCGCCTCGGCAGGGGATGGCGACTTCGCGGAGGTCGCCGAGAAATCCTCGGTGCCTGTACTCGTTGACCTCTGGGCGACGTGGTGCGCTCCGTGCCGAATGGTCAGCCCCGCGCTCGAGCAGCTCGCCACAGAACGCGCAGGTCAGATCAAGCTCGTCAAGGTTGACGTGGATGCTGCACCCCAGACGGCCGAACGTTTCACCGTCCGTGCCGTTCCGACGCTGCTGGTGATGGACCGAGGTGAGGTACTCGCTCGTCAGGCGGGCGCCGCTCCGGTACCGGTGTTGCGCACATGGCTCGATCAGGCGCTCTCGGAAAAAGCAGGCAAGGAGGCGAACTCATGACTTTTTCCCACGCGGACCCACATGTGATCGCGATCCGGGCCGTGGCGCCCCGCACTCCACAAGGTTGCGAGGAATGTCTTCGCCTCGGCACCCCGTGGGTACATCTGAGGCTGTGTCTGTCGTGCGGACACGTCGGTTGCTGCGACTCCTCGCCGGGCAAGCACGCGAGCGCACACGCTCACGCCCTTGGCCATCCGATCGTCCAGTCGATGGAACCCGGTGAAGATTGGCGTTGGTGTTATGTCGACCAGAATTTCGTCTGAGGACGCCCCACGCCTCGGCGACGGTCAGCTCGTCGACGACGAGACTCCGGATGCAGTCGGGGCATTCCCGCGGTTGACGGACGCCCAGGTAGCGACGCTCGAGACCGGAGGCACACGTCGATCGGTTCACGCCGGCGAGGTGCTGATTCGAGCGGGCACCCGCAGCAGCGACTTCTTCGTCGTCCTTTCCGGCAAGGTCGCGATCATCGACGAGGGCGCCGAGGACGGTGAGCGTCGGATATTGCGCCTGCACGGTCCGGGCCGATTCCTGGGCGAGCTCGGACTGCTGGATGGCCAGGTGGCGTTCTTCACCGCCGAGGCGATCGAGGACGGCGAGGTGCTCGTCGTCCCAGCCGAGCGGGTGCGCGAGCTCGTCGCCCACGACCTCGTGCTCAGCGATCTGATCCTGCGGGCCTACCTGGTGCGCCGGCACCTACTGATCGGGCTCGGTTCGGGGTTCCGAATCATCGGCTCCTGCTATTCCCCGGACACGTTGCGGCTTCGCGAGTTCGCGATGCGCAACCGGCTGCCCCACAAATGGATCGATCTGGAGCAAGACGAACGGGCGGAGCAACTGCTGCAAAGCCTGGGTGTCGCCCCAGAGGACACTCCCGTCGTGATCTGGCACGGCGAGAAGGTGCTGCGCAATCCGACGAACGCCGAACTCGCCCGCATCGTCGGGCTTCCGGTCCCGGACGCAGCGCACGACGTATGCGACCTCGTCGTCGTAGGTGCCGGACCGGCGGGTCTGGCCGCGTCCGTGTACGGCTCATCCGACGGGTTGAACACGGTGACACTGGAGTCGATCGCTGCAGGTGGGCAGGCTAGCACCTCCTCCCGGATCGAGAACTACCTGGGCTTTCCGGCGGGGATCTCCGGTGCCGAATTGGCGGAGCGGGCCGTGATTCAGGCCGGGAAGTTCGGTACCCGCCTTCTCGTGTCGGCGGAAGTGACCGGTTTGGGATCCGAGGGCGGGCACCATGTGCTCCAACTGGCGGACGGCGGCGAGATCCGCGCCCGGGCGGTCGTGCTCGCCACCGGGGCGTGATATCGCAAGTTGGAGGTTCCGGGAATCGAGGCACTGGAGGGGAGAAGCGTGTATTACGCCGCAACCAATCAGGAAGCGCGGCTGTGCGGCACCGACCCTGTAGCCATCGTCGGCGGCGGAAACTCCGCCGGCCAGGCCACCGTCTTCCTCGCAGACCAAGTTTCCCACGTTCACCTCCTCATCCGCGGCCACGACCTCGGAAAAAGTATGTCCCGGTATCTCGTCGACCAGATCGAACGCCATCCGCGCGTGACCGTGCACCGAAATGCCGAGATTCGTGAGGTCCACGGCGACAAGCACCTCGAAGAGATTGCAATCGAGGACAATCGCACGGGCGACAAGGCCAGGATCCGGGTGCACGCTCTGTTCGTCTTCATCGGGGCGATGCCGCATACCGGGTGGCTGACCGACGCGATCGCGCTCGACGATCACGGCTTCGTCCTCACGGGCGTGGACGCCGTCCCCGCCCGTGAGGACGGCAACCAGAGAATCGACGCCCCGCCGTCGAGAACACTCGAAACGAGCCGGGCCGGTCTGTTCGCAGCGGGTGACGTCCGCAGCGGCTCGGTAAAACGGGTCGCATCCGCTGTCGGTGAAGGAGCGATGGCGGTACGACAAATCCATGAATACTTCGAGAGGAGCTGACGACATGCCAGTGATGGGCACTGCAAAATTCCAGCGGTTCTTCCGGGTAGCGGCTGGACTGCACGTCGACCGGAACGATCTCAAACGCTATACAGATTTCATCGACGACAAGATCTACGACGTGATCCTCATCGGCAAGGCCTCGGCAAAGGCAAACCTGCGGGACGTGATCGAACCGTGGGACCTGCCGATCACCAAGGGGCTGCAGGAGAGCATCGACCGATTCGAGAAGCTGGACGAGGAGATCGAACTACAACCTCTGCTCGACCAACTGGCGGCCCAACCGCCCTTGGACGTAGCCCTCTCCGAGAGAACCGAGCAGAGATTGCCGCTGATTGCCGGCGGCTTGAGCGTGGCGCTGGCGCGCACTTTCGTCACTGTCCAGCCGGACCGCAAAAACCCCGGGACCGCCGAGTGGAACGTCACCCTCGACATCTTCCATCAACTCCTCTGAACCCAGCCAGCGACCGGGCACTGATGGCGGACAAACGTGCCAGACACATCGAGGACGATGTGATCTGGCCGAGATACAAAGGCGGAATGGACCGCTACTCACAAACAACATCTCGTAGATGAAGACGATCAACATCCACGTATCGGTCTTCCCGTTACCTTCTTCGTAGCCCTGCAACACAGGGCGACGGTCGCCAAGTTCGGTATGACTTCTTGCCCCTGTCACTCGAATGATCCGGGGGGGTGGTGTCGCCGAACTTGGTGGCATGGGACTGCTGTAGGAACAGGTGACATCTGAACTGTGGTGCCGTGAGGCACTGCTGGAAGGATGGACCCCGTGCCCAAGCCTTATCCGAAAGAGTTCCGCGACGATGTCGTCCGGGTGGCCCGAGGTCGCGAACCAGGTCAGCACCTGCGGCAGATCGCCGCGGACTTCGGCATCAGCGAATCCTGCTTGACGAACTGGCTCAGGAAGGCTGACGTCGAAGAGGGCATCAAGCCAGGGACGACGAACGAGGAGTCCAGAGAGAACCGCGAGCTGAGAAAACGGATCCGTTTGCTCGAGCAGGAGAACGAGGTGCTTCGGCGGGCCGCAGCCTATCTGTCGCAGGCGAATCTTCCGGGAAAATGATCTACCCGCTCGTCCGCGAGCTGGCCGCCGGCGGGATCCCCGTCGCGGTGACGTGCCGGGTCCTGGGGATCGCCCGCCAACCGTACTACCGGTGGCTCGTCCGTCCTGTCACCGATGCCGAACTCGAGGAGGCCTATCGGGCGAACGCCCTGTTCGACGCCCACCGCGAAGACCCGGAATTCGGCTACCGGTTCCTCGCCGACGAGGCCCGCGATGCGGGTGAGTCGATGTCGGACCGGACGGCCTGGCGGATCTGCTCCGAGAATCGGTGGTGGAGTGCGTTCGGCAAGAAACGTGGCTCGAAGAAGGGTTGTTCCGGGCCACCGGTGCACGACGATCTCGTCGGCCGCGTCTTCGCCTCGAACGAGCCGAATCGCTTGTGGCTCACCGATATCACCGAGCACAGAACCGATGAAGGCAAGCTCTACCTATTAATCGCAGTAGTCGCATCGACCGGTAGCCGGAAGAGCCGTGCGGTGTACCGGGCAGAAATCGGTTTGGGTGTGTCTGGTCGACGCATCCCGGCGAGCCGCTGCGGACCGCGTGGCCGCCACCTTGGGCGTGAGCGTGGGTTCTCCACCGTCCGCGGGCAGGTTGTCGGCATAGGCGCGGTAGCACTCGAGCCGGGCCCAGGCGGCGTGATGATCGAGGTCATCGGGAATGGGCTCACTGGCGGTCTCGAGGACGTAGCGGTAACCGTCGCCGACGGTGTGGTCCTGCTTGACGCAGAGTGCCGTGAGCGGGGGCTCGCCGCGACGTGCGCATTCGTCGACTACTACTCCGAGGACCTTTCCGATCCAATTGCGCATCTGTATTCGGGTGCGAATGCCGGCTTCTTCTTGGACTTGTTCGGCCAGATCCATGTAGGTGATGAATCCGTTGTATCGCCGCGCAGTGCGCTCGAGAATGCCCTGGGCGGCCACCGCCCACGCCGCCCGAGCGTCGGCGAATGCCACCCGCGAGCCGTCGCTGATTCGCCAAGTTCCGGGTGTGGTCATGCCGGTGCCCCCGTCATTCCCGTCATTCGCTTCCGAATCGGTTCCGGATGCCGCCGTGCTGGTGTCGACCGAGGTCTCGGCGGAATCGAGCTCGTTCTGCTGGGCTCCGTGCGGCCGGTTCACGCTCGTCTCGAAACCGATCTTGCCAAGCTGTGACAGGGCGTGATGGGTGTTGTAGCCGGAGCGCGGGCGACCACTCAAAATTCCCCATACCTGCTTGGGTGGGTACCTGACGCCTCCCACATCGACCCAGTGTTCCTGCACGCCTTCCGGTGCCATGCGGCGAATCGCGGCAATCGCAGTGGACAACTCCTCGGGCGGGGGCGCGTCTGTCATTCCGCTATTGGACCAAACGGATAACGGTGGGGACCGCAACCACGGTCCGTCTCGTGTCGTCCTCAACCCGTGTGAAGCTCGTAGTCCTGCACCTGCCGCCACAGCAGGGACCCGACGGGCAACGATCCGTACATGCCCTCAGCCGCCGAGGCTGTTCGCCGAAAAAGCACCGGCATCTTCGTGGCGGCAGCGACATCATCGAGATGGGCACGGTCCAGTGCCCGCCGAATATGCATCCGGACCGGCACGCTAGCGGACTTGTCAAGATTGCAGCGAGTGTCGGCTGCGACGAGATTCGCGACGCCGTCGATCGGGACGAGGGACCACGGCACGACGTGATCGATCTGCACATCGTCGCGCATGCGGGTCGCGCAGTAGAAGCACCTATCACCCTGTAGATCGCGGAGTGGATCGACGAGAGCTCGCAAGGCGACGCGGTCGGCACCGAACAGAAAGCCGTCGAGGTCCTCTGCGTCGAGCTCGGCACGGTTCAAGGCTATTACGTCCTGCGCCCACAGTGAGCGCACGAATGCCCGCAGCAACGTCGAGGTGCGTCGCAGACCCTCGGGGACGCCCGGACGTAGGACGATCATTGCGACCCGGTTGACGTCGGCGACCGTCATCTTCTTGCGGAACGCGGAAGCATCGAACAGGAAGTCGTCGCGTATGCGGGTATCTAGAACCGTCTGCAGGTGTGTGAGCGGGTATTGCGCGACGGTTTTCCGCAGCGAGCGCACCAAGGCCTGATAGGAGGGATGCGAAGCGGCGCGAGCTGCCTCTGCGGTGCGCAATCCCTCACGGATCAAGTCGTTCCGCGCCTCGGCAATTCGATCCGGCATCGAGCGGCCCCTCTTCACCTGAGCGAGTGGACCATGCTGCTGAAACGGCCGCACCTGCTGCCAGTAGTAGGCGACGATCCGGTGGGTGATCTCGTCGATCGGAACCGCGAGGCTGCCGTCGGGCGCGGGCGTGTTCTCGACGCAGATGTCCACCAAGGCCATGACTGTCGCAAGCTTGTAGGTGGATTCCCGTCGACCTGTTTCGAGCAACTGCACGACGCGGCCTGCGACGTCGAGCGGGTCCAGGCTCGCGGGGCTCATGGTCGGCACCCTATACGCCGTCGACCGACGACCGTGTCCTGACAGTCGAGGGACTCGAGGCGGACCCGCACGCACTGACGAGCCTGGCACGCGTCCGATTCCGGTTGCTCATCCACGTCTTTGCGAAGAACCTCCGACCCGGGAGCAGGCGATCAGGCGCCTTCCTTCGATATCGTCGCTGTCGGGACCGGCAGGCGGGAGACGGTGGGGGACAACTCGAGATCCGCGAATCCGTGGTCAACGATGACGGGATCCGCCACGAACTCTGCGAGCAGATCGGCGAGGGTTGTCGACAGACGGGGCAGGAGGAGAAGGCTTGCTTATCTGAAAGGTGCTCCTCGAACTGCTCCGACATGACCCTGGGCAAGCCATAACCTCGCAGTTCAGGGCGTCATTCTTTGTCTGCGACATCCTGCACTCACGAACCACCGTGAAAGCGCGAGGTTGGCGAAGCCCGTCCAGGGGGAGACGGCCCACGACCGTCTGCTGTACGTCTGCCGGTGCGTAATGGCCTATTCGTACCGAACGATTACCTCAATGAGTGAATCAGCGTGAATGCGCTTTCGCATCGATGATCTTGAAGTAGGACCGGCGAGGGCATTATGGCCGAGAGCATGACGCCATCAGAGGCGAAAGCCATCGCTGAGCGCTACCTGAGGTCTCTCGGGTTCGTCCCGACTGCCGGCGGTGGATCGAGCCGCATGAATATTCGGGCACCGGGGTTGGTTGCGAAGGTAACTGTTCGTGCCGCCCCCGTCAGCCGATCCGAACTGACGAGCTTCTACATGGATCGCGATATAGGTACGGCCGAGACGCGAGCGTACTTTGCGATCAACGGCTACGGACCAACGGCTGTCGACTATGCAAGAACGCATCGGATCCAATTGTTCGAGATCGATCGTGCCGGTCGCGTCACTGAGCGCAACAAGGTAGGACTCTGCGCGCCCGATACGGTGGCGCCTCCGTCGTGGCCTTCGCAGAAGAAGGCCGAGTCTCGTCATGAGCGGCCTACCGATCCCCGAGACCAGACGATGAAGGTCTGGGAGAGGCATGAAGCGGAGCAAGCTAGGAGACTGCTACTTGCGGTCGCCAAGTCTGTCGGTGCCGCGACTTTTGCCCGCTTGTCGAAGTTGGCCGAGGCGGTGCCAGAGCGGAGGACGCGGAAGACCCCAGCGAATCAACGTGCAAACAGGGGGCTCGTGGCGGTCGGTGTGGTGATGTTCATTGTTGTCGGAGGAAGCGTGTTGGCCGGCGTGAACAGCTCGAACTCCGACCGCCCGGTAGAACCGCCGCAAGTGTCATCCACGACGACTACTCGTGAACTCTCCTCGGCGGCCACGACACAGCAGACTTCGCCAGAGGCAATTCGCACACCGTCGGAGATCGTGTCATCGAGCTCTGTACCGACGACCACCGTGTTCAGACCGCCGCCTCCCGAGTACATGCCGTCGGAGACCACGACGTACGTGCCCGCCCCACCGGTGAACACGCCCGAGTACACCCCACCACCGCCGGCGCCTGAATCGTTCGCCTATTACAAGAATTGCGACGCTGCCCGCGATGCCGGCGTTGCACCGCTCTTGCGCGGTCAGGCGGGCTATAGACTTGAACTCGATCGGGACGACGACGGCGTAGCTTGTGAATGGAATTGATCGTCCCAGGAACAACGCGAGCGCTGAGTGCGGCCGACCACCAAATTCGGCAGTCACCGCGCGTGCCGCATCCTGAACATCCGCTTCACGATTCTCATGTCACGCTCGGGGCGTCGACCGCGAACAGGGCCAGGGGCGGCCGGAACCGTTCCACCGTCACCGCGTGAGGCTGGCTCGAGGTCGGCGCGCTCGCGTTCGGCGATCCAGTCGTCGATTCCGCCGAGGAGCGCCCGACGGGTGGGGAACCAGCTCGAGGAGATCACCTGACCGCGGAGAGGGAGATCAGCTGTCCGCATCAGGGAGATCAGCTGTCCGCCCACAGGGACGCCCTCCTGTCCCTTCGCCCTTGCCTCGAGTCCGCGCTCCCGGGTAGCCGCCGGCATGGACACACCCTTTCCGAGAGGTCCACTATGAACGTGGTATCTCCACCGTGCGAAGGGGGTCGCCGTGCCCACGCCCGCCTCGGTCTGGTCGCCGCCGCTGCCCGAGGCGTCCGGCTTCGACCATCTCGTCGTGGAGACGCCCGGACTGCATACTCACGTCGCCGCCATCGGCGAAGGTGAGCCGGTCGTGCTGTTGCACGGATTTCCCGAGCACTGGTGGCAATGGCACGCCATAGCTCCGGTCATCGCGGCCTGCGGCTACCGGGTCATCTGCCCCGACTTGCGCGGGGCCGGCTGGACCGTGGCGGACGATCCGCGTGTCGAGCGCGAAACCAGGCTCCGCGACCTGCTCGCCCTCTTCGACGTCCTCCACATCGAGCGCACCCACCTCGTCGCCCACGACATGGGCGTCCTGACCGCAGTGCAGCTGACCTACGACCACCCCGAGCGGGTTCGCACGGCAGTGCAACTCGCCGTGCCCCCGGCCTTCATGACGTTCAGCCCGAAGGTCCTGCCAGGCTTCCGGCACCTGCCCTCGTTGGTCTGGCACCGCCCGGGCGCCTCACTGCGCGGAACCTTCTCCGCGGCGTACGTTGCCCGCCCGATGTCGGAGGCAACCGTCGAAGCGCATCTCGCCCCGATGCGCCGCCCCGACATCGACGGCGCGGTGCGTCCGCTTCTGCGTGGCATGGTGCTGCCCGAAGCCGTGCGCATGGCGCGGGGGGTCTACCGACGTCGGAGGCTCACGGTGCCGACCCTCGTCGTGTTCGGCCGCCAAGACCGCCCGTGGAACGAACAGCTGGGGCGCATCTGCCGCAATCCGGGGCGGTACGCCGATCGCATCGAGTTCGCCTACGTCGACGACGCAGCGCATTTCATCACCGACGATGCCCCAGCCGCGGTCGCCGACCTCGCGATTGACTGGTTCGAACGAGCAGCATGACGTAGGGCTCACTACTCGGTCTTTCGCTCACCGCTCCGAGCACTCTTGCGTGTCTCACTGGGCGGAGCGCAGCGGCCTCGGGGGCGTGGTCGCTGGGCATCGCCGTTTCGAACCTCCGGGGAGGCAGCGCCGGTCTGGACAGGACACGCCGGGTGGTTGTCGAGTGACTCGAGGCAGACCTCCACGCGCTGACGAGCCTGGTGCGCGCTCGATCCGGTTGCTCATCCACATCTCGGCGAAGCTCCTCGGACGCGGGGACAAGACGATGGGGCGCCTTCCTTCGATATCGTCGCTGTCGGGACCGACGGGCGGGAGGCGGGGTGGGACGACTCGAGGTCGGCGGATCCGTGGTCAACGATGACGGGATTCGCTACGAGCTCTGCGAGCGGATCGGCGAGGGCGGATTCGGTGAGACCTACCTGGCCTACCGCCTCGCGCGGAACTCGGGTCGTCGGGTCCGGAGAGTGTGCGTCAAAGTGTGTCACAACATCGACGATTGGCACGGGGAGGCGTTCTTCGGTCGATTGCTCCACGGCAACGACCGGGCCGTCGCGCTACACGACTCGTTCGTCGTTGCCGCCGGTCGTGGCGGGCGACGGCGCCTGCACCTGCTCGTGTTCGAATACATGCCGGATGGAACCGTCGCCGACCTCGTCGAGGCGAACGGTCGCGGGTGGAGTCCGTCGCGCGTGCGCACGGAGGTCGGTGCCCTACTGAAATTGCTTGCGACGATGCACAACGTCGGCATCACGCACCGCGACATCACACCCCAGAACGTCTTCCTCCGGGGTGGACGGCTCGTCCTCGGCGACTTCGGTATTTCCCGGATGACACTCGATCCCCGCAAGGCGAAGGTGACCGCTTTCACGCCCGACTTCGTTCCGGACGCGGTGTGGGTCCACCACAACTGGGGTCCCGGCGACGACGTGTTCCAACTGGGACTCCTCGCGTGCACCCTGCTGAGTGGCGAGATCTGGACGGCACGTGACGTGAAGCAACTGCGAACTCTGACGGCGCCGGACGATCTGAAGTGCTGGATCTGGCACGCGACGGCCGCCAAGGCGAAGAAGTATGTCGACGCACTCGACGCACGTGAGGCATTGACGACGCTGGCGAAAGTCAACATGCGGTCGGGACGGGGCCCCGCGTCATTGGAGGGCCATCGGGTGGTCTTCACCGGCAAGCTCCAGCGATGGACCCGGAACGAGGCCGCGGAGCTCGTCCGGCGCGCCGGCGGACACGTGCAGGATGCCGTCGGCGACTCGACCACGCTGCTCGTGCGAGGGGACGTCCGCAATGGGCTGAACGAGTCCGAGGGACGCAAGCTGTACGCGGTGCGGGAGCGCCTGCGGCTCGGGCAGAGGATCTCGATCATCGGGCAGACGGGCCTCGAGCGTCTGCTCGGACAGCGGCACGGCTGACCGGAACGAGCCACGGGGATCACGCCAGGGGCTACGTGCCGGTCGGAAGCGTGTCGGGGAACTCGTACTCGCATCCCAGTTCGTCGAGCGGGGGCGCGTCCGGGCTGTCGCGGAACCACGAAACACATGCGTCGGCAGCCAAGGTGACGTCGCGGGTGAAGAGGTAGCCAGCGCTGCAGTCGTCGAAGTGACCGTCGAAGAACCACCGGTCGAGCTCGAGTCCGTCCACAGCGTGAGTGTCCAGCCGCAGCCGGCCGAGGACGGTCCGGGAGCGGCGCACCATCAGCACACCGTCTGCCAGCACGTGTACCTGCGCGCACACCACCGGATCCTCGTCCTCGTCCTCGTCCTCGTCCTCGTCCTCGTCCTCGTCGTGGTCGAGTGGAGCGACGTAGCCGCTCGGTCCCAGATCGATGACGAGACCCGTCGGCTTGTCGGTGAACGAGTCGACGAGCCAGTCGATCATTCCGTCCCAGGTGTTGATCTCCGGGAGGTCCGTGCTGTCGTTCACTGGCCGCCTCCTCTGTGGTTTCCTCCAGTGTGATCAACCGTAGCGCGGGATGCCGACACAAAAGCGGTGCTCTCTGCGTGAATCCTGCGGATGTCGTTCAGCGCGATGCCGATTCGAAGTCGTCGAGAACCGCGACGATCCGACCGACGGTGTCCTCCAGGCCGACGCACCACTGTGATTCGGGTAGGGGAGCGCTGCTGTCGCGGAAGTGGATTCGGCCGAATATGAGCACCCCATATGACGTTTCGACGCTCATGCCGCATCGGTACGGCAGGGACGTATTGGTCTTCAACAGTGCTCTCCGGCCGGCGAGTTCCGTGAGCACCATGTCATCACCGTTGCCGGTGGCCTTCTGCCGCTCCTCCTCGAAGTCGAAGTTGGCGGACAGTACGGACAGACCATAGTTGGCCAGGATTCCGGGGATGTGCACGATGCCGTCGTAGGAGCAGCCGAGCATCGTGAAATGCGTGGCGGCGAAGTCCGCATTGTCCTCGGTTCTCGGGTCGTAGCCGGCGGCGGTGAGCACTTCGTCGGGAATGTCGAGGCAGGGGTCGAAGGCGACGAGCGGTCGATCGGATTCGTCGACCAGGCGCGGCACGCGTGTCGTGGTGGTCACGGGGGTCGGCGGCTCGCTCGTAGTGATGGCGGAGTGTGAAGGCACCGCGCAGCCGGCGAGCACCCCGACAGCGAGCAGGCCACCGGCGGTGCGGCGGCCGGTCACTGCTCGTCCAAACTTGCGCCGTGCACACGCTGCACCCAGTCGTACTCGGCGGCAAGGAAACCCTCGCCACCGGCGGCGAACAGGTCCCGCATGTCCTTGAGCACCACATAGAACTGTTCGAGCCGTTCGTAGAGCGATTCGGGTGTGCCCTGGGCCTTGCGCACGAATCCGGCGCGGAGAGCCTCGGCCGACGCGAAGCCACCGAAGCTGGGCCCATCGGACAGATTGCCAGCCTTCTCAGCCGCGTCTTTCAGCGTTCCGAGCATGGTGTCGCAGATCGCGACGATCTCGTCGATCGTCTGCGGATCCAGACGAAGTTCCCCGGCCATGAAATCCCCCCATGATGTCCATCGGCCCGGGTACTGTAGCGCGCCGACGGCATGGGAACGCCACCGCTCGAACGCGAGGCACTGGCGACTGATGGGCGGGACGACCGGGAGTCTGCCGACTCGGTGAGCGTTGCCGCGGAAGTCGTCAGGTTTTCGGCATCGGGTCATCCGACAGTCGTAAGTAGGGGCGGTCCTTCTGTGTAAGGTGCATCGGGCAGGTTGGGGACAGAGGGGGCAACTGCATGGGGGAGAGCGTTTTCGTCGTGCCGGAAGAACTCCGGTTGCTTGCAGCAAGGACTGCGGACGCCGTTGCCGCACTGGAGAAATGCACCGACAGGTCGGAAGTCGGGGATCTGCTTTCCGGATCGTGTACCGCGATTGCATGTGAAGAGGTGTGGACAGCCGTGGTCGCATCGATGTCCCAGTTGGCCGCTCGTCTGCGCGGCGTGGCGGTGAGGGCTGATGCTGCTGCGGATTCGTATTCGGAGGTGGATCGTGCGTCGGCCGACGCGTTGCGCGACCTGCGGGGCAGAGTGTGAGTCCGGCGACGAGAGAGCACGCCCAACGCTGGGACACCGCTTCGCTGGTCGTGATCGCAGCTGAATGGGAAGATCTTGGTGACGAGATCGACCGGCGTAAGCGCGACATGGAGCGCGACTTCGACGACTCGTACCGGTTTTGGCGAGGAGCAGCCGGAGATCACGAACGCAGCTGGATTCAGCGGTTCGTCGACGCGGCGAATCGCGCAGCAGGGGCTCTCGAACGCTGTGCCGATGTTGCTCGCCGCGGAGCCTCGAGCATCGAGGCTGCGCGTTCATACGTAGTGCATGCCGTCGCATCGGCGGAATGTGAGGGGCTTCGGGTTGCGAACGATGGGCGCGTCGTGGCGGTCGATATGGCCGGAGCATCCACAGAAGTCGCGAGCCGACACGAGACGGAAATTGCCCGCGCGTTGACCGTATTGGGCGACGAAGACGCTCGGGTTGCGTCGGCGATGCGCAGAGCGCTCGAGTCGCTCTCCGCGATGCAATCGGACGAGGTTCGATTTCCCACGGACGTGGTTCTCGCCGGACCCACGCCTGCCCCGGGGGGAGACTCCGGCGATGAGCGGCGGGCGGATGCCGCTGGTGCGTTCGAGCGAGTCACGGGTCGGCTCCCGCTCGATCCGGTGGACTGGGAGACGGCGTACATCCTTGTGGCGAACAGCTATGCCGAGAAGTACGCGGGAGTGGGGCCGGAGGTCGTCGCGGGTCGGATCGAACCCGTGCCGGGTCAGGGCGTAGTCCGGATCGGGCTCTACATCCCGTCCGAAACGGTGGTGAACCTGCCGCAGGATCTGGGTGACCATCGGTCCGAGGATCCCCGATTCGACGTCGAGGACACACGAGTCGCGATCTACGTCGACTACGAGAACGGCATGGTGATCGCCCGTCAGAATCCTTCGGTGTCGGTCGACGGTGACGTACGGGTCGGTGTGCCGACCGTAGACGTCCAGCAGGCGGCCGACGGTGCCGTTCGGATCCAGTACCACGCGAGAAACCCTCTCGCTCCGGATGTGTCGACGCCAACGCATACGGTCAACGGCGACATCGTGGTATCGCCGCGGGCGGAAGGAATTGCTGTCGACGGTGTGATCACGGATTACCCGGCGCTCGAGGTCTATCGGGATACGCCCATGGGCGGTACGGAAACTGTCACGATCGACCCTGCCGACAGCGGCAGCGAATACGGTCCGCTCATCAACCTTCCGTTCCATCATTCGATCGGGGTCGGAACGGAAGCGTTCGAACGTTTCAGGTCTGCGTACGCTCAGTTGCCGCCTTACGAGGCGGGGACACGTCCCGATGCGGATCCGCACCAGCCCACCCGGCTCGGTGGTACGGAGGATGCGCTTCGTGTGGTGGTCGTCCGATGATTCGGCCGGTCCTCCCGCCTGGGCTTTCGCAACGGCTCGATCGGATCGGCTTCTGGGAGGCCGCCACGTGGTCCCTGCCGTTTGCCGCAGCCGGCGGAGCGTCGATGTTCGTCGGGATTGTCGCCGCGATCGGCATGATCGACTATCGGGCGAACCCGCCGGAAGGGTGGATTCTCGTTGTCGTCGCCGCGGTCATGGCTGCCATCGCTGCTGTGCTGGCGCGCTCACGCGTCGAACGTCGCCGCGGCATTGCGCTCGGAGTCGGTGGGGCTGCGGTAGTTCTCTGTGTCGTGTGGTCGTTGTCGTGATGAGCCGTGAGTCGTGGTGGGCCGATCGCATCGACTGGTTCGGCCCGGAGAGCTTCGCCGGGGCGCTGTGCGGACTGGTGTGCGTGGCGTCGGTCCCTCTCGGCATTGCCGGCGGCGACGCAGCGTGGCCGTACCTCGGTCCCCTCGTCGGTGGGGGAGTGCTGACGGCGTTCCGCGGGCCGGTCCGTCGATTCGGCACAGGGTTGGCCATCTCCAGCGTCGCGGTCCCGTCGCTGCTGGTCGGTGTTCTGTTGTTCGGTGGGGTGGCGGCGGCACTTCGATGAACGACAGCCCAGGGCGGAGGGCACGTCCGGGCGGTCCCGTCGCCGCGATCCCCGTATGCTGCGGTAATGCCGGAGATCCGGGTCCTCGAGACCGAATCAGAGCTGCTGTCGGCGGCGAAACTGTTCCGTACCGCGATGATCGGGATGCCCGCCCCGAACCCGCTCCAGCCGGGGCAGATCCTGACCCAGCGTGAGCAGGGCCGCACGCTCGGCGCGTTCGTCGACGGGCAGTTGGTGGGCACCGTGGAGTCGGCGTCGAGCGGGATGATCCTGCCGGGCGGGCGCCGCGTCCCGCATGCCGCCGTCACGCACGTCGGGGTGCTGCCCACGCACACGCGTCGGGGCGTGCTGTCGGCGTTGATGCGGCACCAGCTGAGTGACGCCCAGGAGCGGGGTGAGGTGGTGACGTCGCTGCGGGCCTCCGAGGCGACGATCTACGGCCGTTTCGGGTACGGCATCGCGACCACGACGCACACCGTCGAACTGGACGTGCGGCGGGCGGCGTTGCGCCCGTCGGTGGGGGAGGGCGGGCCGGTGCGGCTCGTCGACCCGCACGACGCGTGGGACCTGCTCTCGCGCATCGCCGACGACAATCCGTCGTCGCGGCCCGGGAGCATCGACCGCATCCCGCCTTGGTGGCGGTCGCAGGAGCACCGGATCGTCGGGGACCGCGAACCCCGGTACGTCGCGGTGCACGGCGAGCCGGGAGCGGAGACGGGCTTCGCCCGCTACCGCCCGATCGGCACCGACACCTGGTTCGGCAGCCGGGAGCGCACGGTCGTCGTCGAGGACTTCTTCGCGCCGACCCGCACGGCCTACCTCGGTCTGCTGCGGTTCCTGCTCAACTTGGATCTGGTCGACACGTTCGTGTTCGTCGCGATGCCGCAGGACGACCCGTTGCCGTGGTTGCTGACGGACTCCCGGGCGGTGCAGCTGCGCCGCGCCGGCGACGAGACGTGGCTGCGGATCGTGGACGTGCCCGCCGCGTTGCGGGAGCGGACGTTCGCCGGCCCCGGTGAGGTGCGGTTGGCGGTGGTCGACGACCGGCTGCCGGAGAACTCCGGCACCTACCGGATCTCGGCGTCGGGCGCGGACCGCGTGGACGAGCCGGCGCAGCTGGAGGTGGACGCGTCCGCGCTCGCCGCGACGCTGCTCGGCGGGACCCGCTGGCATCAGCTCGAGGTCGCCGGGCTCGTGCAGGTGCACGACGCGGACGCGCTGCCGGTGGTCGAGCAGTTGTTCGCGACGGCCTCGGCGCCGTTCGCGGGCGTCATGTTCTGAATCCGAGCCTGCGCCCGTTTCTGCGTGCTTGCACCCGTTTCGTCGCGCCGGAACGGATGCAAGCCGACAGGAACGGGTGCAAGGTCGGCTAGTTCGCGTCGGTCTGCGCGCGGCGCTTGCGCACCCGCTTGACCACGGCGTACCCGGCGAAGAGCACGACGCCACCGATCACGACGTTCTGGAACACCGACGCGTACGGCTCGACGCGGGACCAGTTCGCGCCCAGGCCGTAGCCGGCGAAGACGAAGATGCTGTTCCAGATGAGGCTGCCCGCGGTCGTGAAGAGGACGAATCGCCACGCGGGCATGCGGGTGACGCCCGCGGGGATGGAGATCAGGCTGCGGAACAGCGGGACCATGCGGCCGAAGAACACGGCCTTGCCGCCGTGTCGTTCGAACCAGGCGGTGGTGCGGTCGAGGTCTGCGACGTCGACGAGGGGGAGCCGGTCGACGATCCGCCGGATCCGGTCTGGACCGATGCCGCGTCCGGCCGCGTAGAGCCCGAGGGCGCCGACGAGCGAGCCGAGGGTGGTCCAGAACAGGGCACCGAAGAGGGTGAAGCTGCCGAGGCTCGCGGCGAAGCCGGCGAGCGGCAGGATGACCTCGCTCGGCAGCGGCGGGAAGAAGTTCTCCAGCGCGATCGCGATGCCCGCTCCGACGCCGCCGAGCCGGTCCATGAGGGACAGCGCCCAGCCGGCGAGGCCGTCGGTGGGGGCGCCGGCGTCGGCGGGTATGGCGGCGAGGAGTGCGGCAGTCACCTGATCCACCATAACGACCGATCACGCCGGATCCGGCCAACGTGAGGGCCGCCACGGCCTCAGGAGCCGGCGAGCACAGCCTGCAGTTTCTGCACCACGGTGGGTGCCGGGTTCTGGTTCTGGGCGTTCGGGATGTCGCTGTTGACCGCGACGAGGATGATGTCGCGGGTGTCCTGGTTGTAGCCGAAGTAGGTGTTGAAGCCGGGCAGTTCGCCGGTGTGGCTGAGCCAGCCGTCGGCGTCGCCGAGTCCGAGCCCGTACGCCGCGGTCGCGGTGTTCGGCGGCAGCCCGTACAGGAACGACGACATCCGCACGTCCTGGGTCTGCTGGTCGTAGAGTCCCTCGCCGGTGCCGATGGCCTTCGCCCAGATCTCCAGGTCGTCGAGGGTGGAGATCATCGCTCCGGCGGCCCACGCCCACGACGGATCCCAGTTGGTGGCGTCGGTGGTCTGCCCCTCCGGCTGTCCCTGTTCGGTGACGCCGTCGAGGTGGGGGGAGGGGATGTCGGTGCCGTCGGGGAACGACGTCTCGCTCATGCCGATGGGCTCGGTGATCCGCTCGGTGATGTAGTCGCCCAGGCTCTGCCCGCTGACCTGCTCGACGACCAGGCCGAGGGCGATGAGGTTCGAGTTCGAGTACTCCCACTTCTCCCCGGGCGCGAAGTTCGGCGGGTCGCCGCGCACGATGTCGAGCAGCTGCTCGGGAGTCCAGGGCTTGGTGGGGTCGCCGAACAGCTGGTTCTGGAAGTTCTCGTCGAAGGTGTAGCTGGGGATGCCGCTGGTCATGTCGGCGAGCTGGCGCAGGGTGGCGGTGTCGCCGTTGGGCAGGCCCGGCACGTACTTGCCGATGGGATCGTCGAGGGAGAGTTTGCCGTCCTGCATCAGCTGGAGGATCGCGGTGACGGTGAACGTCTTGGTGATGCTGCCGATGCGCGTGTGGTCGGAGGCGGTCGGGGGCTCGGTCGAGTCCCGGCCGGCGGTCCCGGAGCTGCCGGTCCACTCGTAGTCGGCGGTGATCACCCGCGCGACGACGCCGGGGAACTTGAAGTCGTCGCGCACGTCGTCGAGCGCGGCCTGGAACTGCTCGGCCTGGGCCGAGTCGGGCGCGCGGGTGGTCGTCGTCGCGGAGTCCTCGGTGCCGCTGTCGGAGCCGCAGGCGGCGGCCGCCAGAACGAAGGTGGTCATCGCAAGGATCGACAGCCGGCGCATGGCGTCTCCAGAGTTCGGGGGATTTCTCCGGATTTCAGTGTGACGTCTGCGCCGGGGTCCTGCGCCGGATTCGATCATGTTCCCCCCGCAGCGGGGATATGCCGGTCAGTTCGGAGCCGAGAAGAGCCCGGAGTAGTCGTGCGGTCCGTGCCGGCGGGGATCCGTCTCGGCCTCGGTGGGAGTGTCCGCGTCGGCGGGGGTGCCGGGCTGAAGGAAGATCGGGTACTCGTGGTGCTGCATGGTGTCCTGTTCTGTGGTGGTAATCGTCGGGGGAAGCGGGTCAGTGTTCATCGGGCACACCGGCGACGGTCCGCATGATCTCGTAGGCGCGGTCGGGGTCGGTGTGGGGCGCGACGATCGTCAGCGCGAGCCGGGTGCCGTGTTCGCCGAACAGGTACATCAGAGTCGACGGCTGGCCGGGGATCGGACCGGTGATCTCGATGCCGTCGACGTCGTCGATGCGCCGCTGGGCGGAGCTGACCGCATTCCATTCGAACGCGATCCGCACGACGGGCCCGAGCCTCGGGGCGAGTGCCGAGACCAGGTCGTGCAGCTCCGAGGTGATGTTCTGGGTCCAGGGGAACCAGGCGCCGTCGACGGACGACGTGGGTGCCCCGGCAGGACGCAGCAGCAGCCGCGGGGTGCGGGTGGGTTCGGGGAACGGTTGCGTTCCCGGCTGCGCCGGCACACCCCGGTCGGTGCCGCGCTGTCCGGGCCGCGGTGTGTGCGTCACGGGACGCTCCTTGGTCGGCCGCGAATCAGCCGGAAGATGTTCCAATCGGGGCCCACCGGGCGGGAAGCCCGATGCGAAATGCCCATCGATGACTCGAAGCCTACAGGGTGGGGTGGAAACGGGCGAATGCGCCGCGGGTCGCACCGGCGTTCGGACCGCGACGGGCCGGTGGCGGCGGTAATCTCACGGAGTGGACGAGTTGAACGAGAAGGGCGAACCGTTCGAACTCGCGTCGGACGGTCAGATCGACGTCACCCCGGAGATCGACGAGATCGGCGAGCTGCTGCGGAAGTCCGGCCGCAAGAATCGGATCGCCGACGTCGACGAACCGTGGCGGAACGGCTATCCGTACGACACGAAGATGACGCGGCGGCAGTACGAGGCCCGCAAACGCAAGCTGCAGATCGAACTGCTCAAGCTGCAGGCCTGGGTCAAGGAGCACAACGAGAAGATCGTCGTCATCTTCGAAGGGCGCGACGCGGCCGGCAAGGGCGGGGCGATCAAGCGGTTCACCGAACATCTCAATCCCCGCGGTGCGCGGGTGATGGCGCTCGAGAAGCCGACCGAGCGGGAACGCACGCAGTGGTATTTCCAGCGCTACGTCGAGCACCTGCCGGCGGGCGGGGAGATCGTGCTGATGGACCGGTCCTGGTACAACCGGGCCGGTGTCGAACGGGTGATGGGCTACTGCACCCCCAACGAGTACCGCGAATTCACGCGCTCCGCACCGGAATTCGAGCGGATGCTGGTGCAGTCCGGGATCCACCTGGTCAAGTTCTGGTTCTCGGTGGGCCGCGAGGAGCAGCACGCGCGGTTCGTCGCGCGCAGCACGGACCCCGTCAAGCAGTGGAAGCTCTCGCCGACGGACCTCGCGAGCCTCGACAAGTGGGACGCGTACACGGAGGCGAAGGAGGCGATGCTGTTCTACACCGACACCCCGCACGCCCCGTGGACCATCGTCAAGGCGAACGACAAGAAGCGTTCGCGGATCGAGGCGATGAAGTGGGTGCTGCATCGCTTCGACTACACCGGCAAGAATCCGCGCGTGGTCGGCACCCCGGATGCCCAGATCATCGGCTCACCCGAGACGGTCTACGACGAGGGGGAGCGCCCCTCGGAGACCTTCCCGACGGTGTGATGTGCGCCCGGTGCGCGGTTTCGGGGCGCGGGCGACCGGGTAATGCGGGAGGGCTGCACCGACCGAGGTCGGCCGACATCGAAAGGACGTCACACCGTGGGAAGTCCGG
Source organism: Rhodococcus sp. P14 (assembly GCF_000256505.1). NCBI lineage: Bacteria > Bacillati > Actinomycetota > Actinomycetes > Mycobacteriales > Nocardiaceae > Rhodococcus > Rhodococcus sp. P14. Next base: position 26,190 of record NZ_AJFC01000302.1, read on the forward strand.
AACAGCGCGATGACCGAGAAGAGCCCGTGGAGGCCACCGACCGTCCCGCCCCGGTCACCGGGGAGGACCTGGAGAACCTGGTGGACGACATGGAGAAACGGGTCGAGAGCGAACGCGAGGAGGAGGGCGTCGAGGGCAGCGTTTCGGACCGCGAGGAGCAGCGTCCGATCGAGACCGGCGACGAGGCGCCGGACTGACCGGCCCCTCTCGTGACGGATCGGCCGCCGACGATGCCCGGTGCCACGACCCGCAGCTTCGTCCTGTTGCCGGGGGCGGGGTCGGACTCGTGGTACTGGCACCGGGTGGCGCCGTTGCTGCGCGGGCACGAGGTCGTGCCGGTCGACCTCCCGTACACCGATCCCGGCGCCGACCAGTACGCGTACGCGGACGTCGTGGTGGCGGCCTGCCGTGACCTCGCGCGCCCACCGACGGTGGTGGCGCAGTCGATGTCCGCGTTCACCGCGGCGATCGTCGCCGAGCGGATGCCGGTCCACGCGCTGGTCCTGGTGGCGCCGATGATCCCGGCGCCGGGCGAGTCGCCGGGACAGTGGTGGTCGGCGGTGGGCCAGGCCGAGGCGAAGCGCGCGCAGGACGTCGCCGACGGACGTGACCCGGACGCGCCGCTGGATCCGCGCGCGTTGTTCTTCCACGACGTGCCGGACGACGTCGTCGACGAGGCGTTCGCGCACGAGCAGCCGGACATGGCGGAGTCGGCGTTCGAGCCGGCGTGGCGGGCGCAGCGGTGGCCGGACGTGCCGGTGCGGGTGATCGCGGGCCGGCACGACCGGCTGTTCCCGCTGCCGCTGATCGAGCGGCTCGCGCACGAACGCGTGGGGGTGGAGCCGGAGGTGATCGACACCGGCCACCTGCCGGCCCTCGCCCGCCCGCCCGAACTGGCGTCGCTGCTGCTGCGGGAATGATCTGCCCGGGACGCTACCGGTTTCCGTTGCGGGACTTGCCGTTCGACGTGGACTCGCGCTGCCCGCCGGTGAACTGTGCCGCCGCCGCGGCCGGCATGGGCTCGTAGCGCAGGTGCATCCGGGAGAACTCCGCGGTGCCCTGCGTGAGCGACCGCAGATCCACCGGGTAGCGGGCGAGTTCGAGTTCGGGGACCTCCGCGCGCAGCAGAGTGTGGCCCGGCTCGGCGCTCTCGGTGCCCAGGACCCGGCCACGCCGGGCGGACAGGTCACCGAGGACGGCGCCGAGGTACTCCTCGGGCAGGATCACCCGCACCGCGGAGACGGGTTCGAGCAGCGTGACCTCGGTGTGCGTGGCGGCGTCCCGCAACGCCAGCCCGGCCGCGGTCTGGAACGCGGCGTCGGAGGAGTCCACCGAGTGCGCCTTGCCGTCGACGAGGGTGACACGGACGTCGATGAGCGGGTTCCCGGTGGCCACCCCCTTGGTGGCCTGCGCCCGCACGCCCTTCTCCACGGACGGAAAGAACTGCCTGGGCACGGCGCCGCCGACGACGCGTTCGGCGAATTCGATGCCGCCGCCCAGGGGCAACGGTTCGACCTCGACGTCGCACACCGCGTACTGGCCGTGCCCGCCGGACTGTTTGACGAGCCGGCCGTGGCCCTTGGCCGGGGTTGCGAACGTCTCGCGCAGCGCCACACGGTAGGGGACGGCGTCGACGTGGACGCCGTGGCGGGTGCGGAGCCGGTCGAGGACGACCTCGGCGTGGGCCTCGCCCGTGCACCACAGCACCAGCTGGTGGGTGTCGGGGTTCTGTTCGAGGCGCAGGGCCGGATCCTCGGCGGTCAGCCGGGCGAGGGCCTGGGAGAGCTTGTCGTCGTCGCTGCGGGTGTGGGCCTCGACGGCCACCGGCAGCAGCGGCTCGGGTAGCGGCCAGCGGTCCAGGAGGGTCGACTCCCCCGTGTCGGAGAGGGTGTCGCCGGGCTGGGCGGTGAGGAGCTTGGCGATGCAGACCAGGTCGCCGGCGACGGCCTCGGGCACCGGGCGCTGTTGCCGGCCGAACGGGCTGGTGAGGGTCGCGACGCGTTCGGTGGTGTCGTCGCCGGCGGCTCCGGCCAGCCGGATCGTCGTGTCGGGCCGCAGGGTTCCGGAATACACCCGAACGAGGCTGATGCGTCCGACGTAGGCGTCCCCGGCCACGCGGATGACCTGCGCCGCCAGCGGTGCCTCGGGGTCGGCGGCGGGGGCGGGCGGGCGACGGTGGGTGGGGTCGGGGAAGGCCATCGCGACGAGGTCGAGGAGCTCGGCGGCGCCCACCCCGTAGTCGGTGGTGGCGAGCGCGGGATGCAGTGCGCAGTCGACGATCTCGTGCCGCAGCCCCTCGTCGAGGGATTCGGTGTCGAGGGCTTCGCCCGCGAGGTAGCGCTCCATGAGGGTGTCGTCCTGGCCGGAGATCGCCTCGACGAGGCTCTCGCGTGCGGCGCCGGTGTCCGGCACGGCGGCGGGATTGCCGTAGCCGCGGCCGGTGAGCAGATCGATCGAGCCGCAGGGGCGGCCGCCGTCGAAGACCGGCACGTAGACCGGGCGCAGGGTGTCCGGGCCGAGGTCGAACGCGTCGTGGCACGCGGTGAGCATGTCGTCGAAGCCGGTGCGGGCGACGTCGAGCTTGGAGACGACGATGGCGCGGGGGATCGCGGTCTCGGCGCACTCGCGCCACAGGGTGCGGGTGGCGGCGGAGATGGGATCGGTTGCGGAGACCACGAATACGGCCGCGTCGGCGGCGTGCAGTCCCGCGCGGACCTCGGCGTCGAAGTCCGGGTGCCCGGGGGTGTCGATGATGTTGATCTTCACCCCGTTCCACGCGAGCGGTAGCACGGCCAGCTGCACCGAGCGACGGTGCTGCTGTTCGATCGCCTCGTAGTCGGAGACTGTGGTGCCGTCGGCGGTCCGGCCGGCCCGGCCCACGGCGCCGGCGGCCAGCGCGAGGGATTCGGCGAGGGTGGTCTTGCCGACCCCGCTGCAGCCGACGAGGACGACGTTGCGGAGCTGTGCGGGGCGCTCGACGGCGGGCGCCCGTTCGGTGCGTGCGGCAGAGCGGTCGGGCATCGGCGACTCCTCCCGTGGCCTGTGCCAAAAGTGTAGGAGGCGCCTCCGTCGCCGTGGCGTCTTTCGGGCACGCCGACGATCCGGAAAGGCACCACGAAGCCCGCGCGTCGGCTACTCTCAACCTGAACTTGAGGTTTAGGGAGGTCCTCGTGGTGGTTGCCCGGCGTCCGGCACTCGTCCGCCTGCTCACGACCGGTACGGCCCTCGCCGCCGTGACCGTGCTGGGTGCGGGAGCCGCCGTCGCGGCACCCGGCACCGGGTCGAACTCCGGCTCCTCGGTGCCGGCCGCCTTCCAGGAGGACCCCGGCCCGCTGCCCGAGCTGCGTGACATCGAGACCGCGGCCATCGTGGGGGAGACCCCGATCGCCGAACGCGCGGTGCGGCTGACGGTCGCGAGCCCCGCCCTGCGCCGCGACGTGGGCGTCGAGGTCCTGCTCCCCGCCGACAACTCCGTCCCGCGTCCCACCCTGTTCCTGCTCGACGGGGTCAGCGCCCGCAACCACACGAGCGGCTGGATGAACATCGGCGGCGCGCCCGCCTTCTTCGCCGACAAGAACGTCAACGTCGTCATGCCCAACGGTGGGCGCGGCAGCCTCTACAGCGACTGGCTGCAGTCCGACCCCAAGCTCGGGCTCAACAAGTGGGAGACCTTCCTCACCCAGGAACTGCCGCCGCTGCTCGCCGCGCGGCTGAACAGCAACGGGGTCAACGCGATCGCCGGGAACTCGATGGGTGGGCAGGCGGCGATGATGCTCGCCCACCGCCACCCCGAGCTGTACCGGGGCGTCGCCGCGTTCAGCGGCTGCTACTCGACCGTCGACCTGCTCGGCAGCGCCGTCGTGCAGACCAGCACCTCGTCGCAGGGCGGCGACGCCGTGAACATGTGGGGGCCGCCCGGCAGCCGGGAGTGGGCCGAGCACGACACCGTCGCGCACGCCGAGAACCTCGCCGGCAAGGAGCTGTACCTGTCCGCCGCGACCGGCGTGCCGGGACCCCACGAGACACCCGACACCCCGGACCTCGCACGCACCCTCGTCCTCGGCGGCATCCTCGAGGCCGGCTCGCGGATGTGCACCCAGCGGCTCGAGGAGCGCCTCGGGGCCCTGAAGATCCCCGTCACCGTCACCTACGAACCCGTCGGGGTGCACGCGTGGGGCTACTGGCGCGACCAGCTGCCCAAGGCGTGGCCGACGCTCCAGCGCGCCCTCGAGACTCGGCCCTGACCCGCCGCGGCGGGCCGGACCGGCTTCCCGCTGCGCGTCGGACCCGCGTCGTACGCTGCCTGTGAAGCACATCACTCAGGGGAGAAGGACCGAAACATGAACAACGTGCTCGATCGCACGAAGATCTACATCGGCGGCGAATGGGTGGACTCCGACGGCACCGGCCGGATCGACGTGATCGCCCCGGCCACCGAGGACGTCATCGCCGTCGTCGCCGAAGGCACCGCGCAGGACGTCGACCGGGCCGTCCGCGCCGCGCGTGCGGCGTTCCCGGCGTGGTCGGCGCTCAGCGGCGCCGAACGGGGCGCCCACCTCGGCAAGGTCGCGGCCCTCATGGCCGAGCGCATCGACGAGCTCGCCGAACTGGTCTCGCGCGACATGGGCATGCCGGTGGCGCTGGCCAAGCCGGTCCAGATCGGCATGCCGCTGAAGAACATCACCCGCTACGCCGAACTCGCCGCGACCTACGACTTCGACGCCGGGGAGGTGGGCAACGCCCTCATCGTCCGGGAACCCATCGGTGTCGTCGGTGCCATCACCCCGTGGAACTACCCACTGCACCAGGTGGTCCTGAAGGTCTTCGCGGCCCTCGCGGGCGGCTGCACCGTCGTGCTCAAGCCGACCGAGGTGGCGCCCCTGATCACCTACGCGCTCGTCGACCTCTGCGACGAGGCCGGGCTGCCGCCCGGCGTGTTCAACCTCGTCAGCGGATACGGTCCCGTCGTGGGGGAGGCCATCGCCGCGCATCCCGACGTGGACATGGTGTCGTTCACCGGCTCCACCCGCGCGGGCAAGCGCGTCGCCGTCGTCGCCGCGGAGACGGTGAAGAAGGTCGCGCTCGAACTCGGCGGCAAGTCTGCCAACGTCATCCTCGACGACGCCGACCTGACCCGCGCCGTCACCGACGGCGTCGCCCAGTGCTTCCTGAACTCCGGGCAGACCTGCTCGGCCCTGACCCGCATGCTCGTCCCCGCCGAGCGGATGAACGAGGTGGCGGCCCTCGCCGAACAGGTCGCGCGCGCCTACACCGTCGGCGATCCCGCCGCGGCGACCACCCGCCTCGGGCCGCTGGTCAACGCCAACCAGTTCAAGCGGGTGCGGTCCTACATCGACAAGGGCATCGAGGAGGGCGCCGAGCTGGTCCTCGACGGCCGCGAAACCGGCCTCGGCACCGGCTACTTCGTCGGACCGACCGTGTTCGCGAACGTGACCGAGGACATGACGATCGCGCGCGAGGAGATCTTCGGGCCGGTGCTGTCGATCATCGGATACCGCGACGAGGACGACGCCGTGCGCATCGCCAACGACAGCGACTACGGGCTCTCCGGCGGCGTCTGGTCCGCCGACCGCGCCCGGGCCGAGCGAGTCGCTCGGCAGCTGCGCACCGGGCAGGTCTACCTCAACGGCGGCGCCTTCAACACGGACGCACCGTTCGGCGGCTACAAGCACTCCGGTGTCGGCCGCGAGGCAGGCGTCTTCGGCCTCGAAGAATTCCTGGAGGTCAAGGCACTGCTGCGGTGAGAGGTCCGTCACGTTCGGGCCTCGCCGAACGATAGACGGGGAGACGGCATCGGTTTCCCCGGGCCGGAATGCACGGAGGGAGCGGACGATGTACATCATGCCGCCGGAGCCCAGTGGCGGGTCCACGGGCGACCCGAGTGGTCGTGGTCTGCGCGAGGTGCTCGAAGGCCGGCTCCCGGACCTCGCCGCGTGCGCTCGGCTGCTGTCCGTCGGCTCCGAGCGGGCGGCTCCGATCCTGGACCGGGCGCTGGCACGGGCGGTCGCGACCTGGCGCGGCCCGATCGGTCCCGAACTGTGCGCGTACGCCGTGTCGTGGTTCGTGTACCTGTTGCACGCGGAGGGCCGGGCGCCCCGGCGTGCGGAGGGCTGCGGTGACGACGCCGTGCTGTTCTCGACGTTGCCGCCGATCGAGCAGATCGCCCTCGTGCTCGGCGAGTTCGAGGAGCTGCCGCCGGCGGGCATCGCCGCCGTCGCGGGCCGCGCGCTCGCCGAGTTCGAGCTCGAGGCATCTCGGCCCGCTTCGGTGCGGGAGGGTCTGCTGCACGCGAGGCACTGAACGTTCGTGTTCCGGCAGTGCCGACGATGCGGCCCCCGCACCGATCGGTGCGGGGGCCGCGGAAGTCGTCAGGTCTAGGACAGGCGGGTGCGTCCGAGGCGGAGCAGCGTCATCGCCAGGGTCTTGCCGTCGGCGCCGAGTTCGGCGAAACGGTCGAGGACTCGCATCTCGAGGTTCTGGGCCTGCCGAGCAGTCCCGGACTCCTTCGCAGCGATGCCCGCCCGGCGCGACAGCTCGCTGCGGCGCTCGATCGCCTCGAGAATCTGCGCGTCGAGCTCCCCGATCTCGTCGAACAGTCGACCGAGGTCTTCCTGGGTCGAAACCACCTCGCGGGCGGACTCGAAGCCAGGCGAATCAAGCTGGACAGTCATGCAGATTCCTCCGGTCTCGTCTGGATCGTCGATGATTGTGTCGTTCCCGTCGGCGCCAGTGTTACTCATCCGTAGACAAGATTTTCGTGTCCCGCCGCCCGGGATCGACGGCCACGAGATGAACACCTCTTGAACTGGGCTTTATGTCCGTCCTGGGGCGTATGTGGCAATGGTCACACCGCGGCGTGCGGGCCCGGATCCGGCCCCGGGCGTAGGGTCGAAGGTCCCTTCGGCGGGCGACCGCGGTCGCGGTGCGTGTCGTGCGCCACGATCGGTGAGCCCTGCGGTAGCGTTCCCCACCTACCGGCAACCGGTCGGGGCGGCGGGGTCCCCGGCGCTTCCGGAAGGGGAACGCAGTGGGACGGGTGTTTCGTGCACGGCACCGATGAAGACGAGTCCGCCTCCGCGCGAATGATCCGCCCGGAGGAGTGGCCGCCTCCCAAGGTCAATACCCGGGTCGCCGCCGCGATAGTCCTGGCGGGTGTCGTGATCCTCGTCTCCCTCTGGCGGGCTTGGGATGCCGGTCACGCGGGGGCCTGGGCGGTGATGCGGTTCTTCCTCATCCTGTCCGGCCTGATGGCCCTCACCGCGCTCTTCGGATACGTGTTCTGGCGGCCACGGCGCGGCGACCCGGAGATCCGTCTCGTCGAGGCGTGGGGCCGCGGGGCCACCGAGATCCGCGCATCCGGCCCGGTCTTCCATCTGATGGGCGCCATGACGACGAGTGCGGCGTTGCTCTCCCTCGGCGCTGCCGTCGAGATCGTGCTGTTCGCCCCCGGCGTTCCGTGGGTGAGTGTGCTCCTCGCGGCATTCGGGCTGCCGTGCGCGGCGTTCGTCGTGGAGGTGCTGCGCGGCGGGATCCGCCGGGGGGCGCTACTGCTGACACCGGACGGGATCCGGCAGCGCGGCTGGACCATCGAGTCGTATCTGCCGTGGGTGTCGGTGGCCGGGGTGCATGCCGTCCACCACGGCTTCCCCGAGATCTGGGTGCTGGGCACGCCGGCCGCGGCCTGGGCGCGACGACGGACCAGCCGGCTGTTCCGCCTGGACCGGTTGCCTCCCGAACCGGTGATCGAGATCGACTCCCGCAAGTTCGACTGCGACCCGGTGCTGCTGTTCCGGGTGCTCGAGTTCTATGCGAGCAATCCGCAGGCCCGCACGGAACTCGGGTCGGCCGCGGCGACCGAGCGCGTGCATCGGCACGACCTCGGCGATCCCACCTGACAGTGCCCGCCTTGCGTCGCAGTGCCACCCGACTGTGTTGCGGCTCACTGCTCCGGTATCGTCGACCGCAAGATATGGCACTCGGTGCCGCTCCTGCGAGAGATGGGACGTGAGATGAGCACAGCGGAACGGATCGTCGTCGTCGACGGCGCGCGCACCCCGGTCGGCAGCTTCGGCGGCGCGTTCGCCGGCGTGCCGGCCCACGAACTCGGCGCGACCGCCGCGAAGGCGGCCCTCGAGCGTGCCGGCGTGGCGGCCGAGGACATCGACGAGGTCGTCATGGGCTGCATCGGGCAGGTCGGGCCCGACGCCTACAACGCCCGCCGCGTCGCCCTCGCGGCCGGGCTGCCCGTCTCGACCCCCGCGTACACCGTCAACCGGCTGTGCGGCTCGGGCCTGCAGGCGATCTGGTCGGCGGCGATGCAGATGCGCTGGGGCGGGGTCGATCTGGCCCTGGCCGGCGGCGACGAGAACATGTCCCGCATGCCGTTCTACGACTTCGGCGCCCGCTCCGGCTACAAGCTCGGCGATCGCACCCTCGTCGACGGCACCGTCGGCATGCTCACCGACCCGTTCCACGGCATCCACATGGGCGTCACCGCCGAGAACGTCGCCCGCGAGTACGGCATCGACCGCGTCGCGCAGGACGAGTTCGCCGCCGAGTCGCAGCGCCGCGCCGCCACCGACGCCGCCCGCGCCGCGTTCGCCGAGGAGATCACCCCCGTCGAGATCGGCGGCCGCAAGCCCACCGTCGTCACCACCGACGAGCATCCCAAGCCCGACACCACCGTCAAGACCCTGGCGACGCTGCGCCCGGCCTTCGTCAAGGACGGCACCGTCACCGCCGGCAACGCCTCGGGCATCAACGACGGCGCCGGCGTCGTCGTGCTCGCCCGCGAGTCCGTCGCGGTCGAGCGGGGCCTGGGCGGGCTCGCGGTGCTCGAGTCCGTCGCCACCGCCGCCCTCGAGCCGGAGCTGATGGGCTACGCGCCGGTGCTGGCCCTGCAGAAGCTGTTCGAGCAGACCGGCACCACCCCGGCGGACATCGACACGATCGAGCTGAACGAGGCGTTCGCGTCGCAGGCCGTCGCGGTGATCCGGGACGCCAAGCTCGACCCGGCCCGCACCAACCCGTACGGCGGGGCGATCGCCCTCGGCCACCCGGTGGGTGCGACCGGCGGCATCCTGACCCTGCGGGTGGCCAAGGACCTGGTGCGCCGCGACCTCGAGCTCGGCATCGTCACCATGTGCATCGGCGGCGGCCAGGCCCTGGCCGCCCTGATCCGCCGCATCCGCTGAGCCGGGCCGCTCCGCGGCCGGTGCGTCCTTTGGGCTGCTGCAGCCGCCCAAAGGACGCACCGCTCAGATGGTGCGTTCGTGCCCGGCCCAGTACGGGGCGCGCAGGGAGCGCTTGAGGATCTTGCCGGTGGGGTTGCGCGGGAGCATGTCGACGATGTCGATGCTCGACGGGCACTTGAAGTGCGCGAGGTGCCGGCGGGTGTAGTCGACGAGTTCCTGCTCGTCGGCCTTCTGATCCGGGGCGAGGACCACCACCGCCTTGACCGTCTCACCCCACTTCTCGTCCGGGACGCCGATGACGGCGACCTCGGCCACGGCCGGATGCTCGACGAGGACCCGCTCGACCTCCGGGCAGTACACGTTCTCGCCGCCGGTGATGATCATGTCCTTGAGGCGGTCCTCGATGAACACGAACCCGCCGTCGTCGACCCGGCCCATGTCGCCGCTGCGCAACCACCCGTCGGGGGTGATCGTCTCGGCCGTCGCGTCGGGCCGGTTCCAGTAGCCGGGTGTGGTCTGCGCCGAGCGCCACCACAATTCGCCGATCCCGCCCGGCGCCACGTCCTCGAGCGTGGCCGGATCGACGACGCGCATCTCCACCCCGGGGATCGGGGTGCCCGCCGACGCCATCCGCCGTTCCTGTGCCGGGTCGCGGTGCACGTCCGGCAGCAGCGCGGTGATCACCCCGGCGAGTTCGGTCATGCCGTACACCTGGACGAACTTGGTGTCCGGCCACGCGGCGAGCGCGCCCCGCAGCAGCGGCAGCGGCATCGGCGCGGCGCCGTAGGTGATGCGCTTGAGCCGCGCGAACGCCCCGATCGCCCGTTCGCCGGCGGCGAGGACGGCCGCGATCACGGGGGGCACCAGGAACGCGATGTTCGCTCCCGCCGCCAGACCCCCGAACAGGGAGGGCGCATCCGCCTCGCGGGTGAACACGCAGCGGCGGCCGTCGTGGATACCCATGACGGCGTAGCAGGTGCCGCCCACATGGAACAGCGGCATCGCCACGAGCAGGCAGTCGCCGTCGGTGAACGGCAGCACGGCGAGCACGTCCTCGGCATGGGCGAACAGGTTGCGGTGCGTCAGCTGGACGCCCTTGGGCCGGCCGGTGGTGCCGGAGCTGTAGAGCAGCAGCGCGGTGGTCTCCGCCGCGACGTCGGGCAGGGTCGCCGGAGCGGCGGCCGCGAGCCACGGTTCGAACTCGTCGTTCTCCCCGCCGACGACGACGATCTTCTCCACGGAGGACAACCGCGACCGCAGCGACGCGATCTCCTGCGCGAACTCCGCTCCCACGAACAGGATCCGCGCCCGCGAGTCGTTGATCACGTAGTCGAGTTCGTCCCCGGCGAGCCGGAAGTTCGGGATCGCGTTGGCCGCGCCGAGCGCGGACGCGGCGTAGGTGACCTCGAGGCAGGCGAGGTTGTTCTTGTCGACGAACGCGACGGTGTCGGCCGGCCCGATCCCCTCCGCGGCGAGAGCACCGGTGAGGTGGAGCAGCCGCTCGTGCCATTGCGCCCAGGTGTGGGTGCGGTCGAGGTACTGCACCGCGACCTCGTCCGGCTTGGTCTGCGCCCAGTGCGCGACGCGGTCGAGGATGACGGACGGAGCGGGGACGGACATGCGGGGGCCTCCTGGAAGAACAGCTGCCCGCCCTGTGGCGGGTGTCACACAGGTTATTGCCGGGGCGGCGCGGCGTCTCGGAATCGGGCGTATCGCCGCAGACCCCAGCGGCCTCACTGTCCGGGCAGGCAGGCCGCGACTCCGCCGGCCTCGAAGGCGGAGGTCTCGCAGTAGGCCCCTCGGGGGTAGTACGGCCCCATCGTGGCGGCCGGATCGCCGCCCTGCGCGGACTGCACCGACTGCGGCAGGAACTCGTCGGACGGGAGCATGTTCCGGTAGAGCAGGGTCTTCTTCGGGACCTCGGTCGAGCCCCACGGCAGGACCGTCACCGTCGGATCGGCCGTGGCGCGGGCGGGCACGTCCTCGGGCGCGGCGACGACGTAGGTGAACCAGCCCTCCGCGTCGACGGCCGTCTCGAAGTCGGCTGCGCACGCGACGACCGGGTACGGGGTGACCTGGTCGTTCTGGCACATCGACCAGTACCGCACCTGACGGCCCGGTGTGGTGACCGGTTCGCCGGCGCGGGTGTCGGGGAACGTGGGGGCCTTGCCCCGCACGACGGCGATGCGGCCCGGCTGGTAGGTCAGGACGGTGCCGATGTACTTGTTGTCGCCGTTGGGAAACAAACCGGACGTGGTGGCGGGGCTGACGAACGTGGTCTCGGGAACGTCACCGGGGAAGGCGCCCGAGGCGGCGCTCTCGACGATGCGGTCGACGGCCGCCTCGGCGGCGCGCTCGACCGGTCCGCTGCCGTAGTCGGCGGGGTCGAACTCGGCGGTGCACGTGGGTACCGGCACGGCGCGCCCGCCCTGGTGCAGGGTCACGTCCGGCAGGGGAACCCCGCCGGACGCGGAGGCCGGGTCGTCGGGCACGTACACCCGGATGATGAGGAATCCGACCGGTGCGGTGGGCGACCCGGTGGGGAGCGCGGCGATCTCGTTGCGGGCGGGGTCGGCCGGACCGGTGACGACGGTCGCGCTCCAGCGCCGCGCCGACGGGGGCAGCGCCTCGGCAGCCGCGTCCGCGAACGGATTGCCGCTGCCCGGGTCGGGTGCGATCTGCGCGTCGCGCAGGGTGTCGACGGTGTCGAAGTTCGTTCCGTAGGTGTTGAGCGAGAAGTACCGCGCCGCCGGATAGGTGCCGTGCAGTTCGATGCTGTCGCCGGGGGTCAGCGCGTACGGCAGCACCCAGTAGGTGGCGGCGGCGTCGGGGAACGCGATGTCCAGCACGGTCGCATCGGACCGGAACTGCCACGCGCAGGACCCGACGGGTTGCTGCGCCGCGGTGACCGCCGGCATCACCAGGGCGTGCGCTGCCGCGAGCAGGCCGACGAGCACGGTGGTCAGGCGACGGCCGCGTCCGGCCGTCGAAGGATCGCGTACGGCCATGGGAACTCCTCGGGTGAGGGAGAGTCCTGTCGCATCATCTGTACCCGACCCGGGCCGGCCGCACCGGCGGTTCGGGCGAATCCGCGACCGGCGGTGCGGCCGGGGCCGGCTGGGACCCCCGGTGGTTCCGCACCGCTCGCGCGGCCGCGGAGGGCGGCATGTCGGCGGGCTCATCGTCAGCGGGATCCACACCCGGGCCGTCGCCCGGCGCCCGAGCGTGGCGGCCGCGTACGGATGCTGACCGAGGTGCGCTTCCGGCGTCCGAGACGTCCCGGCGACGCCCTGACCGGCACTGATGCGATCGACGACGTGCGTCTCGACGAGCGCGGCCGGGGCCTGGTGCCGGCGACGGTGCGGCTCGTCGACGGCACCGGCGACGGGGTGCTCGATCCGGGCGTCGAGTCGTGTGTGCGGCGCCGCGATTAGAGGCGATTGGGGTGTCGAGCGGCACAGGGCTTACAGTTGCGTCGTGCAACACAAACGGGAGGTTGCGGCGCAGTCCGCAGCGACCGGTGTATCCGAGGTCTACGACGAGTTCGTGTACCTGGTTCGCCATCTCACAGCGGGGGAGCGCGCCCACGACGACGTGCTGTCCCTGGCGCAGCATTCGATGCTCGGCTTCATCGACCGCAACCCGGGCTGCCGAGCCACCGACATCTCGGATGCGTTCAGCGTGAATCGGTCCACCGTCTCCCGTCAACTGCGCAGCTGCATCGACGCCGGCTGGGTCCACGCCGAGGCCGGACCCACCCGGCTCGGCCATCCCCTCCGGCTCACCGACCGGGGCCGCGAGATCCTCGCCCGCACCGTCGCCGGACGCCACGACGAGATCCGCGCGGCGCTGACCGGCTGGGACCGGGACGACATCGACCGGTTCGTCGACATGCTGCGCCGATTCCGCCAGGGAGTGGAACACCGGTCCACTGCCCACCCCGACCACAACGAGGGAGACGCTCGTGCGTGAGTACACCACCCCCGCCCAGTTCACCGTCGGCGACGACGAATCGGTCGTCCGCACGGTCTTCACGCACGCGGAGAAGACGCCGCACCGCGTGATGTACTCCCGCCCCGAGGGCGAGGACTGGGTCGCCGTCACCGCCCGGCAGTTCGCCGAGCAGGTCTCGGGGGTCGCCAAGGGCCTCATCGCGGCGGGCGTGCAGCCCGGCGACCGGGTCGCCCTGCTCTCGGCCACCCGCTACGAGTGGGCGCTGTTCGACTACGCCATCTGGGCCGCCGGTGCCGCGACCGTGCCGATCTACGACTCCTCGTCCACCGAGCAGATCCGCTGGATCCTGCAGGATTCCGAGGCCGGCATCGCCGTCGTCGAGACCGCACGCCACGAAGCGCTGTTCGTCGACATGCCGGACACCTTGCGCCGCACCCTGCGGATCGACGGCGGTGCGGTGGAGACGCTGATCGCCGAGGGCGCCGGCGTCGACGACGCGACCCTGCAGGCCCGCCTCGACGGCATCCGCGCCGACGACCTCGCCTCGCTCGTGTACACCTCGGGCACCACCGGCCGGCCCAAGGGCTGCATGCTCACCCACCGCAACTTCTACAGCGAGGTCCGCGGCATCCTCACCGCGTCGATCGGCGAGGTCGCCAAGCCGGGCAGCCGGGTCCTGACCTTCCTGCCGCTCGCGCACGTGCTGGCCCGGGCCGTGTCGCTGGCCGTCTTCGAAGGTGGTGCGGCGCAGGCGCACTGGTCGGACTTCGGCACCATCTCCGCCCAGTTCGAGCGGTACGCCCCGAACACGATCCTCGGCGTGCCGCGCGTCTTCGAGAAGGTGCGCGACGCGGCGGCCCGCAAGGCCGCGGCCGGCGGCCGGTTCAACGCGGCGATCTTCGCGTTCGCCGAGGAGACCGCCATCGCCTACAGCGAGTCGCTCGACCGCGGCGGTCCGTCGTTCGCGCTCAAGGCCAAGCGCAACATGGCCGACAAGCTCGTCTACGCCAAGCTGCGGCAGGCGATGGGCGGCGAGTGCTGGTTCGCGATCTCCGGTGGCGGCGCCCTGAGCCCCCGCCTCGGCCACTTCTTCCGCGGCGTCGGCGTCCCGATCTACGAGGGCTACGGCCTGACCGAGAGCACCGCCGCGCACAGCGTGAACGTCCCCGGCGCCCAGAAGATCGGCACCGTCGGACAACCGATGGGCGGCAACAGCACCCGCATCGCCGACGACGGCGAGATCGAGCTGCGCGGCGGGGTCGTGTTCCAGGGCTACTGGCGCAACGAGAAGGCCACCGCCGAGGCCTTCCACGACGGCTGGTTCCGCACCGGCGACCTCGGCGAGATCGACGAGGACGGCTACGTGAGCATCACCGGCCGCAAGAAGGACCTCATCATCACCGCCGGCGGCAAGAACGTCTCCCCGGGTCCGCTCGAGGACCGGATGCGCTCGCACACGCTCGTCTCGCAGGCCGTCGTCATCGGCGACGGGCGCAGCTACATCACCGCGCTGCTCACCGTCGACCCCGAGGTGCTCGACAACTGGAAGGCCGAGAACGGAAAGCCCCCCACGGCCACCATCGCCGACCTGCGCCGCGACCCGGCCCTGCACGACGCGCTGCAGTCCATCGTCGACGACGCCAACTCCATGGTCTCGCACGCCGAGGCCATCAAGAAGTTCGTCGTCCTCGACCGGGACCTCACCGAGGAGACCGGTGAGCTGACGCCGACGCTGAAGATCAAGCGCAACGTCGTGACCGAGCGGTTCGCCGCCGACATCGAGAGCATGTACGCGAAGTGACGCTCGGGCCTGCTGCCGGGTCCCGGACCCGGCAGCAGGCCGCGGCGCTCAGGCCTGCCCGGACCCGGACGACTCCGGGGCCGCCGCGGCGAGCAGGGCCGCGAACCGCTCGTTGCCGGGCAGGTCCTCGAGCAGCACGGTCCGGCCGTTCTCGTCGGCCAGCGGGATCCGCCAGTTGGGGTACTCGTCGGACGTGCCCGGCTGATTCTGGCTGCGTCGCTCCCCGACGGCGTCGGCCAGCGACACCCCGATCAGCGCCGACGGGCTCGCGGCGACGAACCGGTGCAGCGCCTCGACGGTGCGCTGCTCGTCGGCGTCCGCGTCGAGCAGTCCGCGCTCCCGCAGCGCCGCCAGCACGGCGTCGCGTTCGGCGGCCGCGTCGGCGGCCTCGGTCTCCAGGTCCCGCTCCAGCAGGCCCAGCTCGGAACGCAGCGTGATGTGTTCTCCGGCAAGGAAACCCGCCGTCGGCGGCAGGTCGTGCGTGGTGACCGACGTCAGGCACAGCCTGCGGTAGCTCTCCGGTGGCCGCGGATCGTCGCCGTCCCGCTCGAACCACAGGATCGACGTCCCGGCGATGCCGCGGCGCGACAGGTACTCCTGCACCCAGCCCTCGAACACACCGAGGTCCTCGCCGATCAGCACGGCGCCCGCCCGGTGCGCCTCGAGCGCCAGGATCCCGATGAAGGCGTCGTGGTCGTACTTGACGTACGTGCCCTGGTCGGGCGTGCAGCCCTCGGGAATCCACCAGGTGCGGAACAGGCCCAGGATGTGGTCCACGCGCAGGCCCCCGGCGTGGCGCAGCGCGGTGCGCACCACGTCGCGGTACGGCCGGTAGCCGAGCTCGGCGAGCCGGACCGGATGCCAGGGCGGCTGGGTCCAGTCCTGACCCTGCCGGTTGAAGTCGTCCGGCGGCGCCCCGACGGTCATGTCGCGGATGAGCGCGTCGCCGAGTGTCCAGGCATCCGCGCCGTCGGGCCGGACACCCACCGCCAGGTCGTGCACGATCCCGATGTCCATGCCGGCCGCGCGCGCTGTGGCCTGTGCCTCGGCGAGCTGCTCGTCGCACAGCCACTGCAGCCAGCAGTGGAACTCGATGCGCTCGGCCAGCTTGGTCCGCTGGCGCGTGACGTACGGCTCGTCCGGGGTCGCCGCCAGGGTCTGCCAGCGAGTGCTGCGCTCACCGAACTTCTCGCCGAGGGCGCACCACAACGCGAAGTCGGTCAGCGCGTCGCCACCCGCCGCGCGGAACGCATCGAACTGTGCCTGCCGCGCCGGGCTGCGCGGCACCCGGAACACGTGCCCGAGCACCTCCAGCTTGGCCCGGTACGCGGTGTCGCGGTCGATGCGCTTGTCCTTGCGGTTCGACTTGGCGAACTTCTCGGTGTACGCCTCGAGCGTCTTGCGGTGCTTGCGCGGCAGCAGCGCCGCCTCCCGGATGTTCTCCACCCGCAGGTAGATCGGGTGCACGAACCGCCGTGAACTCGGCAGGTACGGGGACGGCTCGAGCGGCGGCTCCGGCTCGCCCGCGTGGACGGGATTGACGAGCACGAAGTCACCCCCGTGCACGGAGGCGGTGATCGCCGTCAGGTCCGCGAGGTCCGCGAAGTCGCCGACGCCCCACGACCGCGTCGACCGCACCGAGTACAACTGCGTGGCCAGGCCGCGGCGACGTCGCTCGAGGAGCCGGTCGGCGGTGGCGAGGCGGGCGGGCGTCACCACCAGGGTGGCCTCGGCCTCGGTGTCGTTGCTGCGGGCGTGCAGGGTGTGCCACCCGAGCGGCAGATCCGGCACGGCGAACGTCGCGCGGCCGACGAGCCGGCCGTCGACCTCCCGGGGATCGACCCACACGTCCCGCTGCGCGACGTCGACGACGTCGCCGTCCTCGGTGCGCACCTGCACCCGCACGGGATCACCGTGGGCCACGTGCACGGGGAAGGTGTGCTCCTCGCCCTGCACGACGACCAGCGCGGGCGGCAGCATCCGCCGCCACGGCTGATTCGGCACATCCGCGAGGGCGGCGTCGATCTCCGCCTCGGTGCCGGCGGGCACCCCCAGGGAGGCCAGGACCCGGCGCAGCGTGTCGTCGCTCGCGTAGTGGTCCTGCTGATCCCACCCCACGTACGTGGTGGCGATCCCGAATCGTTCGGCCAGTTCACGCAGCTTCACCGTCGATGTCACGACACCCGATCATGCCAGGTCGCGGACGGGTCGGCAGACCTGGCGAGATCAGCTGCGGACCGTGGGGCCGAGGTAGCCGAGCACCGCCCGGACACGGTGGTGGTCGTCGGGCTCGGGTGGCAGACCGAGCTTGTCGAAGACGGCACGCACGAGCACGTCCACGGAGCGTTCCCCGAGGGCCAGGGCGGCTCCGATCATCCGGTTCGAACAGCCTTCGACCACGAGGGTGAGGACCTCCCGCTCCCGGGGGGACAGCTCGTCGAGGGCCCCCCGGTCGCGGTGCGGCCGGGAGATCAACCGGCCGGCCACGTCGGGATCGAGTGCCGTTCCGCCCGCCGCGACGCGGTGCAGCGACCCGAGGAACCCGTCGATGTCGGAGAGGCGGTCCTTGAGCAGATATCCCAGGCCGGCGGTCCCGCCGGCGAAGACGTTCATGACGTTCTCGGTTTCGACGTACTGGGACAGCAGCAGCACGGCGGTGCCCGGGAAGCACCGGCGAACGGTGAGGGCGGCGTCGATGCCCTCGGTGGTGTGGGTGGGCGGCATCCGGATGTCGACCACGGCCAGGTCCGGATGGTGCTCTTCCACCAGGTGCAGCAGACCCTGCCCGTCCGCGGCCTGGCCGACCACCTCGATTCCCTCGTCGCGCAGCAGGCCGGCGATGCCCTCGCGGAGCACCGCGGAGTCGTCGGCGAGCACCACCCGCAGGTTCATGACGGCTCCCCGGATGTCCCGGCGGTGAGGGGAAGCGACAGCGTCAGGGTCGTCCCGCCCCCCGGGGGACTGTGCACCCCGAGCACCCCACCGAGGGCCGCGGCGCGGTCGCTCAGTCCGCTCAAACCGCCGCCGGCAGTCAGCGTCGCACCGCCGCACCCGTCGTCGGTGACGACCATCCGCAGCATCCCGCCGTCCCGGCGAAGGTCGATCTCGATGTGCGTGGCGCCGGAGTGCTTGGTGGCATTGGCGACCGCCTCGGCGGCGATGAAGTAGGCGGCGAGTTCGATCGACGCGGGAGCTCGCCCGGTCAGGGTGTCGACGATCTCCACCGGCAGCGGAGCACGCTCGGCCAGGGCGGTCAGCGCGGCGGCGAGACCGTGTTCCTGCAGCACCGGCGGATAGACGCCCCGGGCCAGTTCCCGCAGCTCCACCAGCGCCGAGTCCAGTTCGGCCGTGCCCTCGGTGAGCAACTCCTGCTTGCGCTCCGGCTGGGACGTCCGCTGCGCGCGCCGCAACAGGATCGTCGCAGCGACCAGGCGTTGCTGCGCACCGTCGTGCAGGTTGCGTTCGAGTCGCCGCCGCTGCGCGTCCCCGGCGGCGACGATCCGCTCCCGGGACCGGCGGACCTCGGCGAGCTGAGCCTGCAACTCGAACTGGAGCCGCTGGTTGTCCAGCGCGAGGGTCGCCGCGCTGCGCACCGCCGCGAGCAGTTGCGGCTGATGCCGCAGCGACCGGTCGTACACGAGCGCCCCGACCGGGACGCCGTCGCGTTCCAGGACGGTCGCCGCACGGGGGTCGCCGCCGCCGGGCAGGCGCTGCGGGTCCCCGTGCGCGTCGAGGTAGCTGTTCGACCGCGGCGACCACGACCACAGGACCAGACCGGGGTCGCGCAGCGCCTTGCGCAGCGCGTGGACGAACTCCTCCCCGAGCGGGGCCGCACCGACCTCGACCATCACGTCGCTGACCGCCCCGCGGGCCACCCGGTAACGCCACAACCCCACCAGCACCGCGATCGGAAACAGCGCGGTCGCCAGGTAGCCCACGTAGGCCGTCCACACGTTCCCCACGCCGGACGAGCGCGCCGTGACCAGCCCGGTGCCGATGACCGTGGCGAACCCCAGGAGCCCCGCGATCCACAGGGGTGCGAACGCGGCCCGATAGGCCGGAGAGCCCGACCGCCACCGGGCCAGCAGCACGCCGATCACGACCACACTGATGCCGATGGCCACCGCTCCGAACACGAGCTGCAGCGCCGCGAAGATCGTCGGATCGTCCCGGACCAGCAGGAGGTTGGGTGCGGTGAAGCGGTCGGTGCCGATCATCACGGAGGGGTTGTAGAACATCAGGTCGAGCAGCACCGAGGCCAGGAAGTACACATAGCAGCCACCCACGAACCACCGTTCCCACCTGCGGGTCAGTCGTCCCGTCGGAAAGCCGAGCAGTACATGGATCAACACCGGCAGGTACATCACCGTCAGCGCTGCCCCGACGGTGAAGACCACCGGGTTGCGGGCCGCGGCGCCCCCCTTCACCAGCCTCAACAACCCGGCCAGCACCATCAGCCGTCCCGTGTTGTCGTCCGGCCGGCTCTGCCACGCGACGATGCCCGCCGCGACGAAGGCGACGCCCACCGCGAGGAACGCGATCAGCTCCGCCGGTCCCGCGGGCGGACCGCCCGGCCAATCGACCGACACCACCGCCACCCCGACAACCAGCAGGGTGGTCACGGCGACGACCGCCGGCAATGTTCGACGACTCACGACGAGGCCTCCGATCCTCGCTCTCAGCATCCCGCTTCGGGTCCCGGCCGACCACCGTGCTGGCACTGTTCGAACATCTGGGATTCGGCCTCGGTTCCGCCGACGATCCCCGAGGGGTTGAATAGAGGAGACGGGCCGCTTCGGGAGGTGGTGGCGGTGAACGGGAACGGGGCTCCCGGGCCGGGTTCGGTGTTTGCCGGATACACCATCGAACGGCTGCTCGGCGCGGGCGGCATGGGGTCGATCTACCTCGCGCAGCACCCGCACCTGCCACGCAAGGTAGCCCTCAAACTGCTCCACCCGGTCCTGACCGCCGACGACAGCGTCAGGGCCCGCTTCGAACTCGAGGCCGACCACGCCGCGCGGCTCGAACACGCCAACATCGTCCAGGTCTACGACCGCGGCTGCGAGGACGGCCGGCTCTGGATCGCGATGCAGTACGTCCCCGGCACCACCGCCGCCGCGTTGCTCCGGCACGGCCCCGTCCCACCCGAGCGGGCAGTGCACATCGTCTGCGAGATCGGCAAGGCCCTGGACTATGCGCACCAGGCCGGGGTGCTGCACCGCGACGTGAAACCGACGAACATCCTGCTCGCCGAGCCCGCCGGTCCGGGCGAGCCCGAACGGGTCCTGCTCACCGACTTCGGCATCGCCAAGGCCCTCGACGAGGCGAGTGGGCTCACCCGCACGGGGACGTTCGTCGGCAGTCTGCAGAACGCCGCACCCGAGCAGTTCGACACCACCGTCGCGCTCGACCACCGCACCGACATCTACTCGCTCGGCTGCACCCTCTACCACCTGCTCACCGGCCGGCCCCCGTATTCCGGTGACACCCTGCCCAAGCTGTGGCACGGGCACGTCCGCAGCCCGATACCCCGGCCGAGCGAGGCCCGGCCCGACCTGCCGACCGCGTTCGACTCCGTCGTCGCGCGCGCGCTCGCGAAGGACCGCAACGACCGCTACGGCACCTGCCGGGAACTCACCGCCGCCGCCCGCGATGCCCTCGCCACCGAGGCCACGGCCACCGTCCCCACCCCGGTTCCCGGTGCGGCGGGCGACGACACGCTGGCCCGCACGGTGGCGGTGGACGCCGCGGCACCGACCCAGGTGGCCGCGACGCGGCGCGCCGCACGGCGCGGCGACAGTGCGGCACCCCTGCGGGTGGTGCTCGCCGACGACTCCGTACTCCTGCGCGAGGGCATCTCCCGGCTGCTGTGCGACGAGGGGATCGACGTCGTCGGCGAGGCCGGTGACGCCGCCACCCTGCTCGCTCTCGTCGCCGACGAACGTCCCGACGTCGCCGTCGTCGACATCCGGATGCCCCCGACCCACACCACCGAGGGCATCGGTGCCGCCGCGACCATCCGAGCCGACCACCCCGACACCGCGGTGGTGCTGCTGTCGCAGTACGTGGAAACCGACCATGTCATGAACCTGCTCGCCGACGGGGCCGCCGGCTTGGGCTACCTGCTCAAGGATCGGGTCTCCGACATCGACGAGTTCGTCGACACCCTGCACCGGGTCGCCGGGGGCGGTTCGGCCATCGACCCCAGCGTGGTGAGCCGGCTGGTGGCCCGGCCGCACCGCGACAGCCGTCCCATCGACACGCTGTCCACCCGCGAACGCGAGGTCCTCGCGCTCATGGCCGAGGGCCGCTCGAACCGGGCGATCGGGGCGGCCCTGTTCCTCGGGGAACGCACCGTCGAGGCGCACGTCCGGGCGATCTTCCTCAAGCTGGGTCTGCACCCCGAACCCGAGGACCACCGGCGCGTCCTCGCCGTGCTGAAGCACCTCGAGGCGACCACGCCCTGAGCCGTCCCGGGCACGGCCCGACCCTCGGAAACGGAAGGCCGGCGTGAGGTGCTCAGTCGGAGAGTTCGTCGAACAGGGTCGGCTCGTCCGGGTTCTCGAACAGCTCGATCTGCTCGGGCGGGGACGACCGGCGCCGGCGCCGGCGTTTCCCGGTGGTGCCGGCCGGGGGCACGAGCAGCCGCATCGCCGCCGTGAGCGACCGGCAGGGCGGGTCCCAC
>NZ_AJFC01000303.1:0-14534 GCF_000256505.1 Rhodococcus sp. P14
CAGGTCGATTCCCACTCCTGCGCCTTCGCCTCGGCCCGTGCGGTACCGGCGCCGTCCCCGGCCGCGGCGCGTCCCATCGCCTCGGCCTGCCAGCACACCTGCGCGTCCACGCTCATCCGCAGGAAGCGCAGCAGCTGGTCCGGTTCGTCGTCGGCCATGCGGGCCACCGTGCGGGGCTCGACCGCCACCTGTCCGTCGAGATGGAAGTCGCGCAGTGCCAGCAGCGTCAACGGAAGATCCGCCTCGGACTCCGCCGTCCACGGCGGCAGCTCGTCCGCGGGCGGCGGCACACCGTCGTGGTCGATCTCGTGCAGCAGCTCGCCGCCGAGACGGGTGCCGAACCCCTCGTCCAGTCCCTCGAGGAACTGCGCGACCAGGTCGAGCGTGGCCAGCAGGTGGGCCGGCACGAACGGCGACGCGGGCAGGTGTGCCGCCACCGCCACCCGGTCCTCGACCAGCACGAACTTCAGGTGCGGCCACCGCCGATTGAGGTCCGCGACGACCTCGGCGGCGCGGGTACGTCCGGTGATCTGGTGGACGATCGGGGCGAACACGTCGACGGTGCGCTCGTGCGGTCCGACACCGACGAACACGACCATCCCCGCGACCCGCAACGCCAGGTCGCCGTCCTCGTCCCACAGCGGGACGTCGCCGATCCGCTCGCGCAGTGTCGACTCGATCAGCTCGCGTACGTGCTCCTCGCCCGCCGTCTGGATGGCGAGGGGGAGCGCAGCCTGCGGCGGGATCTCCTCGGCCGGCGGGGGCAGCTCGAAGTCGGCCCGGCCGGTGCCGAACGTGTCGGTGCGCAGGAACAGCGGATGCGGCACCCCCCACACCCGCCGCAGCGCCGTCACCGCGACGGCCGCGAGCTGGTCCGCCCACGCCGCGGGCCGGTCCATCCAGTAGGCGGGCGACCCGCCGTCCTCCGGGTCGTCGGGTCCCCGGGACGGTGCGCGCCAGCCGAGCTCGGCGAGCAACGCCTCGTCGCCCGGGCCGAGACGACGATCGGGGTCGAGGTGGGCATTGGACGGCACCTCGCACCGAACCTGGCCCTCACCCCACGCGTAGAACTGCACGCACGGTCCGGCCGGGCCGGTGTCCTCCTCGACGAGTGGCTCGAGGACCAGCCCGTCGCCGTCGCTCATCGCCGCCACGTGGTCGGCGAGACGTGCCCGGAACTCGTTCCAGGACCGGTCGACGTCGCGGTCGAATCGGCTCTCGGTGTCGGTCACGATCCACCCCCTTTTCCGCTGTCGCGGGACCGTGTGACGACACTAGCCGGGGGGACCGACAGTCGCCGGGCGGGCAGCATCACTCGGTGGCGGGCCCGGAACATCCGGCCGCCCGGGTCGCCGTCGGCGCAGGCTGCGGGCAGCCGACCCGTCAGCGCAGGCTGCGGACGAACACCCCGATCGACGCGACGGCCCGTCCCGCCTCGGGCACGATGCCCGCCGCGGCCTGGAACACGTGCACCTGCCGCTCCCACACCTGCAGTTCGCAGTGCACACCCGCGCCCGCGAGACGCGCGGCCATCAGCTCGGCGTCGACGTACGTCATCTCCTCCGAACCGGTCTGGATGAGGGTGGGCGGCATGGCGGTCAGGTCGGCGTCGACCGGGGACACCGCGCGCGGACCAGGCCCGCCGGCGGCGGCGTCGATGCGGGCGATCACGTCGGCCAGGGCCGGAACGGCGCGGCGCGGGAACAGGGCGCACCGATACGAATTGGGATGCGCGAGCTTGCCGCGGGTGTCGAGGTCGGTCAGCGGCGAGAGCGCCACGTTGCCGGCCGGACGGCCGAGGCCCAGCCGCAGCGCCTCGAGCGTGACCTGGAAGGTGAGGAATCCACCCGCCGAGTCGCCGGCCACCACGATCCGCTCGGCCGGGTAGCCGTGCGCGATCAGCCACCGCAGCCCCTCGATGCCGTCCTCGACCGCGCTCTCGATCGGGTGCCCCGGCAGCATGCGGTAGGCGACGCTGAGCACGGGGGCCCCGGCTGCCGACGAGATGCGGGAGACCATCTGCCGGTGGGTGGTCAGCCCGCACACCAGGAACGCCCCGCCGTGCAGGTACAGGATCGCGGTGGAGCCGTCGGCGCCCGGCGCGGCGAGGAACTCGGCGCGGCAGGACGGCAGCCGCACCGCATGCCGGTGCGTGCCGGGGACCGGCTTGAGGGGAAACGCGAGGCGGTCCACCACACCGGTCGGCCAGGGCAGGTGCGGGGCGCGTGCCCACGCGTCGATGACCGGCTTGACGGTGCTGCGCACCGAGAAGGTCAGCGCCTGGGACGGAATGCTCACCCCGGCGATCTCACGTCGCAGCACCGGCCGCGGTACGGGCGGATACGACAACGACGGATGGTTCGACGCGGTGCTCGTCACCGGAACCTCCTCGTCCTCGTCCGCTCGGGCGGAGCTGCGCTCGTCGGCTCCGGCTTGTCCTCCGCGGCCCGTCCGCCGTGGCTTTCGCAACGTTCGTCCGGGTCGGTTGATCGACAGTACGACGACGATCCGCCGGGGCGAAGCACCGTGACTCGATGGAGACCGGGCATCGTGATCTCCGCAGGTCGCGGGCCCTTCTGTTATCTATTCGGTACGGCATGCGCGGGACCGACGTACGATCCATCCCAGCGTGCGACGGCGGACGAAAGGGGGCAGTCCCCGTGGGGTACATGCCGGTGACGGACTCGATGTTCCTGCTCGCCGAGTCGCGGGAGCGCCCGATGCACTTCGGTTCGCTGGAACTGTTCACCCCGCCGCCCGACGCCGGCCCGGGGTACGTCACCGACCTCTACAACCGGCTCGTCGCCGACGCGCACGTCGACGAGCTGTTCCGCAAGCGACCGGCCGATCCGGTGTCGAGCCTCGGCTACACCTGGTGGACCGTCGACGACGAGATCGACCTCGAGTACCACGTCCGGCACTCGGCGCTGCCGGCACCGGGCCGGATCCGCGAGCTGTTCACCCTCGTCTCCCGCCTGCACAGCGGGCTGCTCGACCGGCACCGGCCCCTGTGGGAGGCGTACCTGATCGAAGGACTCGCCGACGGCCGGTTCGCCGTCTACACGAAGATGCACCACGCGCTGCTCGACGGGGTCTCGGGGCTGCGGCTGTTGCGGCGCACCTACACCACCGACCCGAGCGCGCGCGACTTCCCGGCGCCGTGGCACCTGCCGCCCCGCCCCCGATCCGGGAACGGATCCGGGACGCACGCGCGGACGTCGACCGTCGGTACGGTGCGCTCCGTGGCCGGCGACGTGCTCGGCGCGGCGCCCGTGGCGCTGCGGATCGCGCGGACCGTGCTCGGCGGCCGCCGCGTCGCACTGCCGTACGAGGCCCCGCGATCGATGTTCAACGTCCCGATCGACGGGACGCGGCGCTTCGCGGCGCAGTCCTGGAGCCGCGCACGCATCACACGGGTGCGGTGCGCGGCCGGCGTGTCGAGCAACGACGTCGTCGTCGCGATGTGCGCCGGCGCCATCCGCGCCTATCTCCTCGAGCGGCAGGCGCTGCCGGAGACCCCGTTGATCGCGATGGTCCCGGTGTCGCTGCGCGCGAAGGACACCCCCGAGTCGGACTCGGGTGGCAACAGCGTCGGGGTCACGCTGTGCAACCTCGGCACCCATCTCGAGGATCCGCTCACCCGGCTGTCGACGGTCAGCGATTCGATGGCGGAGGGCAAGACCCTGTTCGGCGGGATGACGCCGCTGCAGGCGACGGTGTGGTCGGCGCTCAACATCGCCGGACTCGCGCTGGCGCCGATCTCGGGCGCGGTCGCCCTGGCGCCGCCGCCGTTCAACCTCATCATCTCCAACGTGCCGGGACCGCGGGAACCGGTGTACCGGGGTGGATCCCGGCTCGACGGCATCTATCCCGTGTCGGTCGTGCTCAGCGGTCAGGCACTCAACATCACGCTGACCAACACCGCGGACACCGTCGACTTCGGCGTGGTCGGGTGCCGCCGCACCGTCCCCGCACTGCAGCGACTGCTGGGGCATCTCGAGGACGCCCTCACGGAACTCGAACTCGCACTAGATATTTCGTGAGCGGTGTCAGTCCCGCAGCGACGAGCTGCGCGGGTCCTGGGGTGTCGAACCCCGCGCGCCCGTGCTGTGTAGGACGTCGACGAGTTCGCCTTCGAGCGCCACGAACTCCGGAGACGTCAGCGCGTCCAGGCCCCGGGGGCGCGGCAGCGGCACCGACACCTCGTGGCACACCCGCGCCGGGCGGGGCGTGAGCACCAGCACCCGATCCGACAGCAGCAGCGCCTCCCGCACGTCGTGGGTGATCATCAGCACCGTCCAGCGGTCGCGCTGCCACACCTGCTGCAGCCACAACTGCATCTCGGTGCGGGTCAGCGAATCCAGGGCGCCGAACGGTTCGTCCAGCAGCAGCACGTCGCGGCCCTGCAGGACGGTCCGCGCGAGTGCCGCACGCTGCCGCATCCCACCCGAGAGCTGCCGCGGCGCGGCCTCCTCGAACCCGGCGAGACCGAAGGCGGGGAACAACTTTCGTGCCCGGTCCCGCGCCTCACCGCGGGGCGTGCCCTGGACCTCGAGGCCGAGCGCGCAGTTGTCGAGCACGCTGCGCCACGGGAACAGCAGATCCTTCTGCGGCATCAGCGCGGCGCGTCCCGGTGCGGCCGGCCGACCGGCGACCGTGACGGCGCCGGTGTCGGGCACGTCGAGGCCGGCGACCAGCCCGAACAGGGTGGACTTGCCGCAGCCGCTCGGGCCGATGAGCGAGACGAACTCGCCGTCGGCCACCGCGAACTCGGCGCCGTCGAGGACGGTGCGCCCATCGAACGCCTTGTGCACGCCGGTGACGGCGACGGCGTTCACCGCAGGCTCCTCGTCGCCAGCGCCCACGGGGCCACCACCCGCTCGGCGGCATAGGTGAGCAGGTACAACGCGAGGGAGAGCACCGCGGTGACGAGCACCGCCGCGAGTACCAGATCGGTCCGGAACGAGTTCTTCTGGGTGCTCATGTAGATCCCGAGTCCCGACGTGGCGCCGACGTACTCGGCGAAGACCGCGCCGACCACGGCGTAGGTGACCCCGATGCGCAGCGCCGTGAAGAATCGGGGCAGCGCCGACGGGAGCCGCACGTACCGGAACTCCTGCCGACGCGAGGCGCCCATGCTGCGCAGCAGCGCCCCCGCCTCCCGGTCCGCGGCCGCGAAGCCCTCGATCAGGCCGATCGCCATGGGGAAGAACGTGGCGAGCGCGATCACCAGGATCTTCGGCAGCAGCCCGAATCCGAACCAGATGATCATCAGTGGCGCGATCGCGATGATCGGCAGGGTCTGCGACACCACGAACAGCGGCACCAGGGCCCGGCGCAGCCACGGCGAGAAGTCCACGACGATCGCCAGCGCCCAGGCGACCGCCAGGGACACCGCGAAGCCGACGAGCGTGACCTGCAGCGTCGACCAGGCGTGACCGGCGATGTCGGTGCGGTGCGCCCACCCCTGCTCGAGGACCCGGGCGGGGGAGGGCAGCACCTGCGGGCGGATGCCGCTGACCGCCACGTACAGCTGCCAGCCGAGGGCCAGCGCGGCGACGGTCAGCGCGGCCGGGGCCACGCGCCGCGCCCAGGAATTGCGGGTGGGGTCAGGGGGTGAGGTAGTCATCGGTGAAGTAGGTCGACCAGTCCGGCTCGGTGGTCAACGGTGCGCCGTCGGGACCGGAGAGCAGGCCCTTCTCGAACAGGAACCGGGAGTACCCGGTCCATCGCTCGAGGGTGAGGGTGCCGACGCGGCCGTTCTCGTCGCGCAGGTAATCGGTCGACAGCATCCGCTGGCTCTCGTAGACGAGGTCCTCGTCGGAGAAGGCCCCCGGGTTCGCCTCGATCAGCGCGCGAGCGCCGCGGTCGGGGTCCTGCGCGGCGATCTCGTAGCCCCGCTGGACGGCCTGCACGAAGGCCCGGGCCTGGTCCGGGTGTTCGGCCAGCCAGTCCTCGTTGCCGTCGACCACGATCGCGTAGGCGTCGGGGAACCCGTAGTCGGTGTAGCGGAAGTAGCGCATCGGCAGCCCGCGGTGCTCGGCCTCGATGCCCTCCCATGCCAGGTAGGAGACGGTGAAGTCGGCGGTGCCGGAGTACACGGCCTCGTACGCGGAGGTGCCGAGGGTGACCGAGGTGAAGTCGCCGCGCCCGCCGTCGTTGCGGATCACCTGGGCGAGCGTCTCCTCGTCGCCCGGGTCGCCGAAGCCCGCATAGGTGCGGGAGTCGAGGTCCGCGGGCCGGGTCAGGTCGGCGCGGTCCGCCTTGACGGCGATGCCGGTCGCCCAGTGCTGCAGCGGCGCGAGCACCGAGACGGTGCGCGAGCCGGCCGCCCGGGAGAACGTCGCCTGCGCCTGCGTGGAGATGCCGAACTCGGCGTTGCCGGCGTCGACGAGGGTGTCCGGGGTGGTGTTGTTGTAGGGCAGGAACTCGACGTCGAGACCGGCGTCGGCGAACAGGCCCTCCTGCTGGGCGACGTACAGGCCGGTGTGGTTGGTGTTCGGCGTCCAGTCCAGGGCGAATCGGATGGTGTCGCCGGACTCGTCGCCGTTCCCGGCGCAGGACGCGGTGAGCAGCAGCGCGGCGGTGACGGCGGCCAGGACGGTGAACCGGCGGCGCAGCCGGGGGAGCGTGGTCATGAGGCCGGCCACTCCTGGGTGTTGAGCGCGGTGTCCCAGAACAGCAGCTCGTAGCGGGTGGCGATGGTGAACGCCTCGGCCATGGCGTCGCGCTCGGCGTCGGTGGCGGCTGCCGCCGCGGCGTCGACGTGGTCACGGGCGCCGGCGACCGCGGCATGGAACTCGGGCGCGTCGTAGGTGGTGACCCACTGGGCGTAGGGGTGGGCGGGATCCGCGGCGAGCACGTCGGCGGCGCGGACGGCGAGGTCGCGGCCGACCTCGGCGTAGATCCAGAAACAGGGGAGTACCGCGGCGGCGCCCACCGGATACGGGTCGGTGGCGACGGTGGCGGTGAGATAGGAGACGTAGCCGAGGCAAGCGGGCGAGTGCGCGGGGGTGTCCTCGGCGGGCGGCAGGACGCCACCGGTCAGCAGACCCCGGTGCAGGGCGGATTCCTCGGTGGCGGCCGTGGCCGCGCTGTTCGCCCAGAACGCGGCGGTGCCCGGGTCCGGGGCCTTCGCCGCGAGCAGGGCGAGTGCCTTGGCGTACCCGGCGAGGTACAGGGCGTCCTGCTCGATGTAGAAGCGGAACGCGTCGAGCGGCAGCGTCCCGTCGCCGAGGCGGCGCAGGAACTCGAGGTCGTCGATGGCCTCGCGCAGGACCTTGGTCCGGTCCCACAGCAGATCGGTGAAGCGGTCGGTCCCTGCCGGGACCGACGCGCGGGCAGGCATGGTCATGCCAGGACATCCCTTCGTCAGCATTACCTGATCAGGTTCGACGGGTGTGATCTCAGCCCCGCGCATGTGCGGAGCACCCCGTGTCTACGGAGCCGACGATAGCACTCGGCGCAGACCGCCTCCGCCGCCCGGGCCACCGGGCTCCGCATGCAACCTGTCTGTTGTTGGTACCTTGGCCCGAGACCGTTCGTTCGGGAGGAACCGTGGACGCCGAGACGCTCATCGTCGGCTGCAAGTACGGCGACGTACGCGGCTACCGCGACGGCTCCGTCTACACGTGGAAGGGAGTCCCGTACGCCGCGCCGGCGTCCGGCGACCTCCGGTTCCGCGCCCCCGAACCGCCGGAGCCGTGGACCGACGTGCTCGACGCGCGGCGCTTCGGGCCCATCGCGCCGCAGGGACGCAACAACCCGATCCCCATCGATCCGGGGCTGACGATCGGTGAGGACTGCCTCTCGTTGAACATCTGGGCGCCGGAGCCGGACGGGGAGCCCCGGCCGGTGATGGTGTGGATCCACGGCGGCGCCTACGTCCTCGGTTACTCGGGTCAGCGGATCTACGACGGACGGTTGCTCGCCGAGCGCGGCGACGTCGTCGTGGTGACGGTCAACTACCGGCTCGGCGCGCTCGGGTTCCTCGACTTCTCGTCGTTCTCGACCGCCGGGACCACCTTCGAATCCAATGTGGGGCTGCGCGATCAGATCGCCGCGCTCGAGTGGGTCCGCGACTGCATCTCCGCGTTCGGAGGCGACCCCGACCGGGTCACCGTGTTCGGCGAGTCGTCGGGTGGCGGGTCGCTGACCACACTGATGACCGTGCCCCGCGCCGAGGGGTTGTTCCACCGGGCCATCGCGCAGAGCCCGCCGGCGACGTCGGCGTACGGGTCCGAGCGGGCTGCGCGGGTCGCCGAGCGGTACCTCGAGATCCTCGACCTCACCCCGGCGCGGGTGTGGGCGCTGCGGGACATGCCGCACGAGGCGCTGACCGATGCGGGGGACGTGCTCGTCGGCGAGATCCCCACGAAATTCCCCGGCACGCTCGCGATGGCGCCCGTGGTCGATCGCGACCTGGTGCCGAAGTATCCGGTGGCGGCGTTCCAGAAGGGGCTCGCGCACCGGATCCCCCTGATCATCGGCTCCAACAAGGACGAGCCGTCGATCTTCCGCTTCATGAAGTCGCCGTTGATGCCGGTGAGCGACGCCTCCGTGCAGGCGATGCTCGACGCCCTCGCCGAGGACCACCCGGAGTTGCCGCCCGACCGCATCGCGGAGATCATCTCCGCGTACCCGGATGTCACGAAAACGTCCGGGGCGATGGCTCTTTCGCGGGACGCGGGGTTCCGGATGCCGGTGGTGTGGATCGCCGACGCGCACAGCGCCCACTCGCCGACGTGGGTGTACCGGTTCGACCATGCGACCCCGATGCTCAAGGCGGCACGGATCGGTGCCGGCCATGCCACCGAACTGCCCTACGTCTTCGGCAATTTCGGGACGCTCGATCGCGATCCCACGTTCTGGCTCGGCGGGCGCAAGGCTGCGACGACGATCTCGGGCCGGATCCAGCGTCGCTGGCTGGCCTTCGCGCACCACGGCGTGCCGGCCGCCCTGGACGGATCCCGGCACTGGGCGCCGTACGACACCGACAAGCGCATGACCCTCCTGATCGACAACACCGACACCCTCGTCCCGGACCCCGACAAGATACTGCGCGAGGTGTGGGGCGACCAGGTGATGGGCTTCAGCTGACCGCTCGGGGGGCGGCCGAATGTGACATTCCGTCGGTCTGACCGACGCGATGTGACATTCGGCCACTCCCGACGGTGGTGGGAACTGGTCTTACCACTTGACCTCTGTCCGGATGGGGGCTTACGGTCGGGTCGTGATGTTCGAGCCGATCGCCCGCAAGTCCGCCTCCGGCGAGGTGTACGACCAGATCGCCGCCCGGGTGCTCGGCGGCGACCTCGCCGCCGGGGCGTCGCTGCCGAGCGAACGCCACCTCGCCGAGGCGTTCGGAGTGTCGAGACCCGCTGTGCGAGAAGCCCTCTCTCGGCTCGCGCACGCCGGGCTGGTGGAGGTGCGCCAGGGGGAGGCGACCTCGGTGCGCGATTTCCGCACCCAGGCCGGGCCGGAACTGCTGCCGCGGCTGCTCGTGCGCGACGGTCGGCCCGACTGGGGTGTCGTCCGCAGCGTCCTCGAAGCCAGGCAACTCATCGGCCGTCAGGTCGCCCGCCTCGCGGCCACCCGCGCGACGGACGAGACGCAACCCCGATTGCGCGAGTCCGTGGCACGCCTCGCCGCGGGGGACGACCCCGTCGCATTGCAGGTCGCCGCCCTCGAATTCTGGGAACACGTCGTCGACGCCGCCGACTCCCTCGCGTTCCGGCTGATCTTCAACAGCCTGCGCAACGCGTACGAGCCGGCCATGACCGCGATGGCCGGGGTGCTGATCGCCGAGGTCGGGCGCGCCGACCTCTACGAACGGCTCGCCGACGCGATCGTCGCGCGCGACGAGGACGGCGCCGAGCACGCCGCCGACGAACTGCTCGACCTGGGCACGTCGGCCCTGACCACCGCCATCGACCAGGCCGAACACGGAGAGGCGAGGAACCGGACATGAGCACGAATCGGACCGAGGGACGGGGCCGTCGCGCCTCGATCGGCCTGCGGGACGCCGCCGTCGAGTTCGTGCGGCACCCGTCGCCGTGGATGATCGGCGGGTTGCTCGCTGCTGCGGTCGTCGCACGGATACTCGTCGGCGACTGGCAGGTCACCGACGCGCTGGTCCCGCTGGTCGCCCTGCTGGTGTTCCCGCTGGTGGAGTGGGTCATCCACGTCGGCATCCTGCACTGGCGGCCGCGCCGGATCGGTGGGCTGACGCTCGACTCGCTGCTGGCGCGCAAGCATCGCGAACACCACAGCGATCCGCGCGACGTGCCGCTGGTCTTCATCCCCTGGCAGACCCTGGCGTGGCTGCTGCCGGTGCTCGTCCTCGTCGCGTGGCTGGTCTTCCCCCGGCCCGGACTGGGACTGACATTCCTGGTGACGCTCGGTGTCCTGGGCCTGACCTACGAGTGGATGCACTACCTCATCCACACGGACTACCGCCCCGGCTCGCGGCCCTACCGCGCGGTGTGGCGCCATCACCGGCACCACCATTTCAAGAACGAGCACTACTGGTTCACCGTCACCACCGCCGGCACCGCCGACCGGATTCTCGGCACCGAGCCGGACCCGGCCACGGTCGAGACCTCGCCGACCGCCCGGAACCTGCACGCGACCCGGTGATCCGGTGCGCGAACCGCGCTCGCGGGGAGGTTGCCGGCGAGAGGCGGTGACCTTGTGATGCCGTCGCCGAAACCGTGCACCGGGTAGCATCCCCAGAACCAGCATCCAGACCAGGGAGGGGCTGTGGCGAGCGATTTCTCCGTCGGTGACCATGTCCGGTGGAACTCCGAAGCCGGATACGTCGAGGGCGTCATCGTCAAGAAGCACACCGAGGACGTGGAGTTCAAGGGACGTACTCGGCGGTGCAGTGAAAGTCACCCTCAGTACGAGATCAAGAGCGACAAGACCGAGCACATCGCGATGCACAAGGGCGATGCACTCACCAAGCTGTAGCGCACCCGAATATCGATGAGCATGATCGACGCTGTCCGTGAGGCAGTCCTCGCCATCCCTCCGGGCTCGGTGGCCTCCTACGGAGACATCGGCAGGAGAATCGGGGCAGGTCCACGGCAAGTGGGCCGAGCGATGGGCATGCTCGACGACAACATTCCCTGGTGGCGAGTCGTCTACGCCGACGGAACAACGGCCTCGTGTCACGGCGGTCGTGCGTGGGCACTGCTCCTCGAGGAGGGCACCCCCGTCTCGGGGAAGCGGGTAGACATGCGACGCGCTCGGCAGCGAGGGACGGCCTGACGATCGCCCCGACGCTGCCGGTCGGATGTCCGATTCCGGCCCCGCCTCGCGGCTGCAGCGAGCCGGGGTCACTGCTGCTCGGCGGTCTCGCGTCGGGTGCCTGTCGAGGCCGTGTGCCGGTGACTCGGCTCGGGAACGACGCGACGCTCCACGTCGTGCAGGCGCCGACAGTCCGGGCAGGCCAACCTTTCCCGGGTCGGTCGACCCGGCTTCGGTTCGTCCCGGCAGTGGCCGCACCCTCAGGCGCTTTCCGGCCGCGAGGGCATGCGCTGTGCCGTGACGGTCCCGGTGGAGCCGATGGCGGGGGCGAGCCGAAACAGTCCGGCCGCGGCGAGAAGATGCCACAGCGCGTGGCCCTGAAGGATACTGCTCGGCCGGCAGAGCGACGTCCGGTCGCCGAGGGTGCCCAGCACGGCACCGGACGCGAGGAGCAGTGCCGCGACGATCGTCGACCGCCGCAGGTCCGGACGGATGCGGGCGCGGTCGAGCGCGAGTCCGACTGCGACGACGGCCAGCAGCGCCTGCACGCCGGTGGAGACCGACGGCCCGGCGGCCACGACGGGAACCATCAGCAGCGGAACGACGCGCCACCACCACGGCGACAGCCGGGAGCCGAACCGGTCGGAGGCGGCGTCGACGGCGACGTAGGCGAGCAGTGTCGCAAGCGGGAGGTCGTGTGCGTACGCCTGCCACGGTGGGTTCGGTCCGTGCGCGACGAGGGATCCGGCGCCGACCGCGACGACGAGCAGGCCGTAGGTGACGCTCGCCGTGCCCCGGCGTGCGAGGACCGCGAGGCCGGCGACCACGAAGGCCAGGCTGCTGACGGTGGCCGCGGGCTGGCCGACGAGACCTGTGCCCCGATACAGCTCGCAGGCGTTCGCCAGCATCATGGTTCGAGGCTAGCCGCCGCGGGCCGGTCGCAGACGTGCGCAGTGGAACGGGGAATGGGATGCCGCCACCGGTCCGGGACGCGACGCGGTGCCCGTTTCGGGCGGGCTGCGCGGATCGGGAGCGAACGCGTGTGCCCGCCCGGCGGACGACCGGTCGGACATACAGCCCGCATGCAGTCGGTGGACGGGACCGACCGGGTCTCGGATGAGTAAACAGCATGTCCGCCAGCGCGAGTCGGAGTTGAATGGAGACCCCAGGGGTAGTGGAACTCGACAACGACCAATCCCAAGTCATGGTTCACCGTCGCCCGTCCCGGTTGAGACCTGTACGGGCGGCGCAGCGGTTCGGGGTGCACGATGAGCGAAGCGGTGACAGAGCTCCCGGGGAGAAGGCGTGAGCCTGTCGAGCCCCGATGGGACCCGTCCGTCCTCGGCGACGAGACTCGTGGCGACGGTGTGACGCTCCGGCGTCTTCTCGCGGTGGCCGCGCTGACCCGAGCGCAGACCGCACTGCTCGTCGACGATCTGATCTGCCGGGTCGAACGCCGTCAGCGCGGCGGTCCGAGCCGGCTGCGGGACGACGCCGTGACGGTGTCCGAGACCGGACGGCTCACGATCGCATGGAACGGGAGCGCGACGGACGGGCACGCAGCCGACGAGTCGGTGGCGAGGCTGCTCGGCAGCATCGTGACGAGCTGCCGCTGTCCGGAATGGGCCGACCGGGTGAGCGAATCGATCGGCGAAGCAACAGATCTCGAGGACCTGATGCACCGGGTTCGTCGCGTGGTCGCAGCCGACCGCGACCCGGCCGAGGAGTCCCGGGTGCGGAGCCAGCTCGCCGCGCTCGTCGCGGTGGTGGCGGGGCGCCGCGTTCCGGACGATCCGGTGGTGGCGCGGGCGGCTGCACCGCGGGGCCCGGGCAGCGGGGCCGGAACGTCCCTCGCACCGGCCGGCTGGTATCCACCGGCCGGCAGTGGGTGGCATCGCCGGCGGAGACGGCCGTCGCGACGGCAGGGGGTTCTCGGTCTCGTCGCACTCCTGATTCTCGTCGGGACGCTGTGGGCGGCACCGCGGGTGTGGGCGGAGCTGCGCCGCGGCTGGGATGCCGTCCTCAACCCGGTGGATACGGCGGAGCCGAACCGGATCGAGCCGGTCTCGCCTCCGCCGCCCGAACCCGTGGGCGGTCGAGACGAGCCGGCAGCAAGCGCAGGCACGACGGCCCCCGGACCGGTCCAGGTCGGTGCGCCGGCAAGCGCGGGACCGATCAGGCTGGTCACCGCCACCTTCGCCAACGGCGAGTGCGCGCCCGGACGCATGTGCGCCGTCCGCGTCGACGTACACCTCGACTCCGCGGCACGTGTCGGCACCGTGACCTGGGCGCTGAACGTCTACGACAGATGTTCCGGCGCGGTCGGCGCGAGCGCCGAGGTCTCGCTGGCCGCCCAGCCGGGCGATGAGGAGGTGTACGGAATCAGCTGGGCCGATCTGCCACCCGGTGGGGCGCTGGCTGTCGCCGCGGTGACCAGCGCCCCGGCAACAGCCGCCTCGGAGCCGCTGTCGGTGCCCGCCGAGAACGCGACCTGCTGAGGCGGCGGAGGAGGGGACATGGCCGAACGCCGGCGGGAATCCGATCCGTGGCTCGTAACCGCGGCCGTGGTCCTGGTCGTGCTCGGCCTGTTGAATCTGACCGCGATCGGGATGACGTCGCACGCCGTTCGGCACGCACTGTTCGCCGCGGCCGGTCTCGTCCTGATGCGCGTCGTCTCTCGCCTGCGGACGAGTGACCTGCGAGCATTCGGGTGGACGGTGCTCGCCGTGGCGACCGTGCTGTTGGCCGCGGTACCGCTCGCCGGGGTCGCGACGAAAGGCGCCCAGCGCTGGCTGGATTTCGGCGTGTTCACCGTCCAGCCCGCCGAACTCGCCAAACTCGCTGTCGTGCTGGTCCCGGCCGGCATATTGGCCGGTGGCTTCACCGTCGGCCGGTTCGTGGCAGCCCTGACGGCCACCGGCGTGCCGATCGCGCTCGTCGCGCTGCAACCGGACCTGTCGACTGCCCTGGTGCTCGTCGCGACGGTCATGGTCATGCTCATCCTGGCCCGGGTGCCGCTGCTGCCCCTGCTGCCGTTGTTCGCGGTGGGAGTCGCGTCGCTGCCGCTCGCCGTTCTCGTCCTCCGCCCCTATCAACTCGAACGCGTGCACGTGTTCCTGTCGAGCAACGTCGACCCGAGCGGGGCGGGGTGGGCCGCGCTCCAGGCGGACATCGCCATCGGCAGCGGCGGCTGGTGGGGTCTGGCGCGAGACCCCCTCTACGAGGTGAGAGCCGACTATCTCCCGGAATCGGAACACGATCTCGCCTTCGCGAGCGTCGTGTAC
>NZ_AJFC01000304.1:0-4704 GCF_000256505.1 Rhodococcus sp. P14
CCTGGCAGTCGTGGTGGCCACCACGGTGATCGTATGGCGGGCCGTCCTCGCCGCCCGCACCGCCCGGACCCGTGAGGCGGCGCTGGTCGCGGCGGGGATCGGCGCGTCGTTCGGGATCCACGCCCTGGTATCGATCGGTGCGAGTCTGTCGCTGATCCCGCACACCGGCATGCCGATCCCCCTGTTCAGCTACGGGGGGACTGCCGCGGTCGTCGCATTCGTGGCAGTCGGACTGGTACTCGCGGTGCGCAGGGACGGCGTCGCGCGGCCGCTGTGGCGTCCGGACCCGCGACGGCACCGTCGACTGCGAGGGGTCTCGGCAGGGGCCGTCGGCCTGACAGCGTCGCTCGTCGCGATGTCGATGGTCACCTGGCAGCTGCAACACGTCCGCGGTGCGGAGCTGCGCACCGCGGGCGAGGCGCAGATGATGCGCTGTATCCGGCTGCCCGCCGAGCGCGGTCTCATCGTCGACCGCAACGGTGTGCCGCTCGCGCTGAACGCCGCGGAGTACGCCGTCGCCGTCCTGCCCGAGGTGTTCGACGAGCACGATGCGGACTCGCGCCCGCGACTCGCTGCGCTGATCGGCCTCTCCCCGGACGAACTGGCCGAGGTGATGGGTGGACGTGCCGAAGGGGAACCGCAGGTCCTCGTCGGCAGGGTCGCGCCCGAACAGGCTCGGCAGGTCGTGAATGCGCGACTTCCCGGGATCCTCGTCGCCCCGTCCGGCCGCAGGACGTACCCGCACGGCGCGACGCTCGCGTCGGTACTCGGCCATGTCGGGGTCGCCGACCAGCAGGACATGCAACGCTGGCCGCATCTCGCGCTCGGATCGCGGGTCGGCAAGGCCGGACTCGAGAAGCAGTACGACGCGTTGCTGCGCGGCAGCGACGGCAAGCAGTGCATGTACGTCGATCCGACGGGACGTCCGGTCGCCCCCGGCACGCGGGTGGACCCGATACGGGGACACGACCTGCGGTTGCACCTCGACATCGGTCTGCAGGACCTGGCGACCACTGCGTTGACCGAGGCCGTCCGCACCAGCGGAGGCGACCTGGGCGCCGCGATCGTGATGGACGCCCGCACCGGAGCGGTACGGGCGATGGCCAGCGTGCCCGGATTCGACAACAACGCCTACGGCCCGCCGGCCGACCTCGTCGCCCTCGCGGCGCAGGCTCAGTCGTCCGGACCGGGGGCGATGGTCAACCACGTCGCCCAGACCGCCGCACCGCCCGGGTCGACGTTCAAGATCGTCACCGCCGCCGCGAACGCCGAGAACCCGGTTCTGGCACCGGAGACCGTGATCGCCACGGGCGCGGCCTACACCTACGGCGGGCACACCTTCCGGAACTGGCAGCCGATGGGGCCGCACGACCTGCTGCAGGCGATCCAGTGGTCCGACAACGTCTACTTCTACCGCCTGGCCGAGCTCCTCGGTCCCGAGCGGATCGCCGCGGTCGCCGGGCAACTCGGCGTGGGGCAGCGATCGGGAATCGACCTGCCGGGCGAGGCCGAAGGTTTCCTCGGCACGCCGGAGTCGGTGGCACGGATCGGGGCCACCTGGTATCCGGGCTCCACCCTGCTGATGGGCATCGGCCAGGGCACCGTCAGCGCGACCCCGCTGCAGGTGGCGCGGTGGACGTCGGGCATCGCCACCGGTGCGATGGTCACCCCTCGGCTCGCGGCGGCGTACGGGTCCGAGGACAACATCCCGATTCCCACGGCGCAGCCGCGCCGGCTGCCCTTCGCCGACCGGCTCGACCCCGTTCGAGCGGGGATGCGGGCGTCGGCGTCGGCCGGTACGGCCGGGCAGCTGGCCGATCTGCCGGTGCAGGCGGGCGCCAAGACCGGCACGGCGGAGGATCCGTCGGCACCCGGGGAGGGTCTGAACGCCTGGTTCTCCGCGGTCGCGCCCCTGGACGCGCCCGAGATCGTGGTGTCGGTGCTGGTCCGCGGCGGCGGGTTCGGGTCGGCGACCGCCGGGCCCGTGGTCGAGAGACTCCTGCGGTGGTACTTCCCGTCACCGCCGGTCGTGGAGTCGAATCGGTGATCAGCTGCTGTACGCCGCCACCACCTCGGGGTGCTCCAAGCAGGCCTTGGCGCCTTCCGCGACGCAGGTGAGGGGACGCTCCGCGGTCTTCACCGGGAACCCGAAGGCATCCTCGAGCAGCTGCGACAGACCGCGCAGCATCGCCCCGCCACCGATGGTGAGCAGCCCCTCCGACATCACGTCGCCGATCGCCTGGGCGGGCAGGTCCTCGAGGCAGTCGGTCAAGGTCTGCACGATTCCCGCCGTCGTCGGTCGCAACGCATCCACGATCTCCTCGGTCTCGAGCGTGACCAGCCGGGCGCGGCCGGTGACGGCATCGCGTCCCTCCACGACGAGGGCCTGCCCGTCGGGCGTTCCGGGGGTGGCCACCTTCGCCCGCTCGGCGGTGAGCTCGCCGACGACGATCTTGTGCTCCGCGCGCAGGTACTGGTACAGCGCGTTGGTCAGTTCGTCTCCGGCGAGTCGGCAACTGCGATGGGAGAGGATGCCGCCGAAACAGATCGCGGTGACTTCCGAAGTGCCGCCGCCGATGTCCACGACGAGGTGGGCACGTGCCTCGAGCGGGTTGATGCCGCAGCCGAGGGCGCCGGCGACCGGCTCCGGCACCAGACCGACCTTCCGAAGGCCGGCCTCGTGTCCGACCTCGAGCACCGCGCGACGCTCGAGGGGCGTGGCCCCTGCGGGAACCGAGATCACACCCTTCGGTCGCAGACCGTAGGACCGGTGCGGGGCAACCCGTTTGACGACGGCCGTGACGAAGGTGCGGGCCGACTCCAGATCCACGATCACGCCGTCGCGCATCGGGCGAACCGGGGTGATGCCGACGGGGGTGCGACCGACCAGATCACGCGCATCCTGACCGATCGCGAGTGCGCGATGCGGGTCCTTCGTGCGAACCAGCAGGAACGACGGCTCGTTGAAGACGACGCCGTCTTCGGGGGTGGCGACGACTGTGTTGGCAGTGCCGAGATCGATTCCAAGTCCACCCATGTCGGCCTCCGAAGGGTTCGAACCGAGACCGTCTCGATGTTACGCAGCACCGGCTCCGCGGGGGCGGATATGGCGTGTCACCGACGAGGACGTCCGTTCGTCGCCGACCGTGCCCGAGCCCGAGCCCGACGCCGTCGGGAACCCGCGTCCCGGGATCCGCTGCGGGTCAGTTGCGGTATTCGGGGTTCGCGTCGAGGAACTTCGCGACGTACCAGCACGAGGCCGCGATCTTCAGACCCTCCGAGCGGGTCGTGTCGAGAGCGTGGCGGACCACCTCGGCGGCGAGTCCGTGGCCGCGGAACTGGGGCTGGGTGACGGTGTGGTCGAAGTCGCGCACCCCGTCCGAGTCGGTGTAGTCGGCGAACGCGGCGAGGGTGTCCCCGGTGTACAACGCGAACCTGGACTGGCCGGGGTGATGTTCGATGCGGTGCTCGTCGTTGGTCACACCATCGACCCTACCGGCCTGCACGCGGGCCGTGGGATCTGCCCGAGCCGGTAATGGGCCCGGGGTGGGATGCGATGTTCTGGTTGTGGACCCGTGTCGCGGGCGGGCCGGTACGAGTGGTGACGTGGTGGTGACGCGATGCAGGCGACGGCGGCGACGGGGTCAGGCGGGGACCTGGCCGGCCGGGGGGTGGGCCACGCGGACGGCGTCGACGAACGCGGACTTGCGCGCCAGGTAGCGGTCGCGGAACTCGTCGAGATCGTCGGTCCCGTCGCTCGAGACGGCGGTGAGGTAGCCGAAGAGGGCGACCGCGGCGGTGAGCACCGGCTCGGGGGCGGACAGCCGCATCTCGTTGACGATCGCGTCGAGGTCGACGATGCCGCGGGCGACGGAACGCAGGTGCAGGTCGTCGGACTGCAGGGCTTCGGCGAGGTCGGCCTCGGCGAGGGCCGAGTGATCCGCCTCGAACAGATGGTTGTAGACACTGTCGGCGGCGTGCAGGAAGCGGACCTGCAAGGCGCGATCGGCCGCCCGCAGGGGCGCGGCGACGGTGGCGGCCCACCGCGACGGTCGCGCGCCGATCCGGGTGACGAAGACGCCGAGCAGGACGCCGGCCGCGAGTCCCACCGGTACGGCCCACCAGGGCGCCGCACCGCTCGTGAGCAGGTCGGTCAGTGTCTCCACCGTAGGAATGCTAACAGCGGAAGTCACATCAGTCGCACCAGTCACTCTGTTACCGAATCGTGCCGCCGGTGCGATCGGGTGGTTGTGGCAGGTCACTAACGTCAACGGTCGTTCGAAGGAGGTGCCGTATGACCGCATCCGTGCTGTCGGACGCACGACTCGTCCGCGCCCTGTCCGACGAATTCCTCTCGCGGCGGGTCGATTACCAGGCTCTGGAGAGCCTTCACCACGGGAACGTGGCGGACTGGGCCGCGGCGGCGAGCCGGGTCGCGGCGCTGTCGGACGAGGAGGAACGGCAACTCGTGCTGCGCTGGCGGGACAATCCCCGGGAACTGCTCGACATCCTGCTCGCCCGCGCCGACGAGGTCACCGCCCGCCGGTGCCGCACGGCCTGGGTCTCCCTCGACCGGTTCGCGCCGTTCGTCCACGCGAGCAGCGGCCCGTGAGCGACCGCGCCGGTACGCCCACTCACGCCTCGTCCACGACGATCACCTCGTCGTCGTCGAGTGCCCGGAACGGCAGGCGCCGGCGGGCGGGG
>NZ_AJFC01000305.1:0-8121 GCF_000256505.1 Rhodococcus sp. P14
ATATTCCAGCGTCCGTGCGACGCCCGCGTCGGCCAGGGCCGAGTCCCCGGCGTGCGGGACGATCGCGTAGTCCACCCACCCCAGACCGTCCCAGCGGGCCGGAACCCCGCAGACGACGTCCGCCTCGCCGGGGTCGTCGGAGAATTCGAGACCGCGCAGGGACGGCGTCACCAGGCAGGCCCCCGCGCTGTACCCCGCGTAGGCCGTCCGGCCGGAACGGACCAGGTCCGTGAGGATCTCGTCCCCGCCGCACAGGGCGAGCCGCGTGCGCAGCACGAACGTGTTGCCGCCGCGCACCCACAGCGCCCCGAACCGCGACAGCGCGGCTCGCAGCGACTCGGGCGAGCCGACGTGGTCCCGCAGGTCCACCTCGGCGGGTTCGTATCCCAGTGCGCGCAACGGCGCCAGCTCGCTCGCCACCGCCGAGTCGCGGGCCCGGGGAGGCCACGCGTCGGCCGCGTTGGCGATCACCGCGATCGGGCATGGGCCTCGGGTGACCCCGAGCAGCAACCCGGGGTCCGCGCCGAACCGGTAGGACGACAGGAACAGCCGCACGGAGCTGCCGCTCAGATCACGAAGGCGAGGTTGTCCACGATCCGCCGGCCGACCGTCGTGTCGCCGCCGAGGGCGATCTCGTCGAGGTGTTCGAACGCGTGCACACGGCCGCCGGCGAGCCGCACGAACAGGCGCGAATCCATCGCGACGGTGCTCGTCGCCGGACCGGACAGGGCCGGCACGACCGCGGCCCGGCCGTCCACCTCGACGTGAACGGTGCGGGCGAGCGGGCCGCTCAGCTCGAACGTGATCCGTGACCCGGCGGGAGCCTTGCCGAGCTTGCCGACAGCGAATGCGAGGGCCCCGAAGATCTCCGCGGACGCGAGTTCGGCGCGCGCGCCGCCCTCGTCGCCGGGGACGCCGAGCGCGTCTCGGAGGTCGAGTTCGTGCATCCAGCAGTCGAAGATGCGGATCCGCATGAACCGGCCGTAGGTCGCCTGGCCGACCGGGGTCGTCGCCGGTGCCTCGAAGTCCGCCTGGGTCATGGCCGCGAGCTGCTCCCGGCGACGGGCGACGATCTCCCGGTAGCGGGCCAGGACCTCGTCGCCCGGCGTGCCGCGCAGGGACTCGATCCAGCGTTCGTTGAAGGCGCCGATCTCGTTGCGGACGTGGCCGAGGGCGTGCACGTCGATCGCGACGTGCGGCGTCTCGACGCCGGCGAGCATCGACTCGGTTCCGATCAGGTGCGCCGTGATGTCCTTGACGGTCCAGCCGGGCAGGGAGGTGGGCGTGTACCAGGTGTCCCCATGGACGTCGGCGAGCAGCCCGTCGATGGCGTCGAACTGCTCGAGGAGCAGCGTGCGGATCGGTTCGACCGGGAACTCCGGCGTCTCCTTCGTATCCGGCGCAGTGCTTCCGGGAGCCGGGGTGTTTCCGTGTGTCACAGTGCGTCCTCCGCTTCGAGACGGGCCAGACCGGCGCGGATCGCCGCGCCGGTGGCCTCCGGGTCGTGGGGTCGGCGCCGCAGCAGTCCTGCCGCAAGGCGCAGCTTGTCGCCGCGCCGTCGCGGCAGCACGTGCAGATGCGCGTGGAAGACGGTCTGGAAGGCGGACCGACCGTCGTTGAACACCAGGTTGGCACCGTCCGCGGCGAGGTCCGAGCGTTGCATGCCGCGGGCGATGCGCTGCCCGGTGCGGAACAATGCGGCGCCGTGCCCGGGATCGAGATCGTCGAGCCGGGGTGCGTGAACCCGCGGCACCACCAGGGTGTGGCCCCGGGCGATGGGCCGGATGTCGAGGAAGGCCAGCACGTCGTCGTCCTCGTACACGCGCACTGCCGGGCCGTCGCCGCGGACTATGGCGCAGAACACGCAGGAGTTCACCCGCTCACTGTAGGCGGGGCGTCCGATCCGCGGCGACTGCGGCGACGAGTTGCGGCAGGCCCACTGCCGCGGCGGTGCGCCAGACCTCGTCCATCTGATCGGACAGGCCGGTCTCCTCGGGGTTGACCTCCACGACGGGGATGCCGTGCCGGCGAGCCAGCGAGGGCAGGCCGGCCGCGGGGTACACGATCCCCGACGTGCCCACCACGAACACCAGGTCGGCGGCGAGGACGGAGGCGGTGGCGGCCTCCCAGGGGCCGGTCGGCAGCGGCTCGCCGAACCACACGACGCCGGGCCGCACGTCGCCGCCGCACGCGCCGCAGTCCGGTGGGTCGAGGCGGGCGACCGTCTCCGTGGGGGCCTCCGGGGGATCGGCGGGCGTGCCGCAGTCGGCACACCGCGGCGAGAACAGGCTGCCGTGCAGGTGCGAGAGCACGGGACTGCCGGCGCGCTCGTGCAGGTCGTCGACGTTCTGGGTGACGATCGACAGTTCCACGGCCTGTCCCCAGTCGGCCAGCGCCCGATGGCCGGCGTTCGGCTGCACTCGCCGGACCAGGGCCACGCGCCACTGGTACCAGGCCCACACGGACGCGCGGTCGCGCTCCCATGCCTCCGGGGTCGCCAGGTCGGCCGGGTCGAAGCGTTCCCACAGACCGGTCTGTGCGTCGCGGAACGTGGGCACGCCGCTCTCGGCGGACATCCCGGCGCCCGTGAGCACGGCGATCCGTCGTGCACGCCGGGCCAGACGGAGGATCCGCGGAGGGGGAATGGTCATCGGTTCAGGGTAGGGGGCCGGGACCGGACTCGTCGGTCCCCTTCTCGTCGTGGAGGAGGACGGCGCCGCAGCGCGGGCACGGGGCCTCCGGTTCCTCGAGGAAGAAACCGCAGTCGGGACAGACGCGATGCATCCAGCAGACGGGGTCGCCGCCGGCGTCCGGCACATCGTTCATCGCGCACCCCGCATCCGTTCCGCGAGGACGGCGGCGCCGCTGTGCTCGACGTCCCGGGTCGCGGTGAGCAGGACGATCGACCGGCCGTCGGCCAGGGCGTCGACGCGCGCCAGCGCGGCCCGCGCGTCCGGGCCGTCCAATTCGGTCAGGTACCGGTCGCGGAACTCGGCG
This sequence comes from Rhodococcus sp. P14, assembly GCF_000256505.1. Lineage (NCBI taxonomy): Bacteria > Bacillati > Actinomycetota > Actinomycetes > Mycobacteriales > Nocardiaceae > Rhodococcus > Rhodococcus sp. P14. The sequence continues at coordinate 2,998 of NZ_AJFC01000305.1, forward strand.
AACTGCGACGCGTCGTGCGAGTACCACTTGCGCAGTCCGGTCGACGGCGCCAGGTCCTTGACCCAGTCGTCGTGGTGGAACGCGTCCTTGCGCAGGCCGCGCGGCCACAGCCGGTCGACGAACACCCGGAACGCCTCCTCGTCGCCCGGATGGTCGTAGACGCGCTCGACGACGACACTGCGACGTGCCATGGACTCGTGCCTCCTCCCTCACGGCCGATACGGCAGAATTGTGAAGTGAACTACCTCACATTCTGGCACCGACTCACTGTTCGGACTCGATTCAGACGAAACCGAACGGTTGCGCCCCCGACCTGGGCGCGGTACGTCTGACTGGGCTCATCGCCCATAGTGCACGGCCCGAGTCGGCCGCTCGTCGCACATGACCCGCCGCTCATCGCGGTGAGGTGCCGATTCAACGCAGGAGTCGAAAACTTTGGAAACCGAGGATATGGGTACGGGACGTGCGGTGACAGCGCGACCCACCGTCGGCGTCGTTCGGGAAACCAACGACGGCGAGCGGCGGGTCGCGCTGGTGCCGATGATCGTGCCGTCGTTGATCAAGAAGGGGCTCGACGTGGTCGTCGAGTCCGGGGCCGGGCTCGGTGCGCTGATCCCGGACGAGGCCTACGCCGAGGCCGGGGCGCGGATCGGGGACGGGTGGTCGGCGGACGTGGTGCTCAAGGTGGCGCCGCCGTCGGACGCGGAGGTCGCGCGGCTGCGGTCGGGGCAGACCCTGATCGGGTTCCTCGCCCCCCGTAACGCCGAGAACCAGATCGGGGCGCTCACCGCGGCCGGGGTGCAGGCGTTCGCCGTCGAGTCGATCCCGCGGATCTCCCGCGCGCAGGTGATGGATGCGCTGTCGTCGCAGGCGAACGTCGCCGGGTACAAGGCGGTGCTGGTCGCCGCGTCGGAGTCCACCCGGTTCTTCCCGATGCTCACCACCGCCGCGGGCACGGTCAAGCCGGCGACGGTGCTGGTGCTCGGTGTCGGGGTGGCCGGGCTGCAGGCGCTGGCCACGGCCAAGCGTCTCGGTGGGCGCACCACCGGGTACGACGTGCGGCCGGAGGTGGCCGACCAGGTCCGCTCGGTCGGGGCGCAGTGGCTCGATCTCGGGATCGCCGCGGCCGGTGAGGGCGGGTACGCCCGCGAGCTCACCGAGGACGAACGCGCGCAGCAGCAGGCGGCGCTCGAGGAGGCCATCAAGGGCTTCGACGTGGTGATCACCACCGCGCTGGTGCCGGGCCGGCCCGCACCGCGGCTGGTGACCGCCGCCGCCGTGGAGGGCATGAAGCCCGGTTCGGTGGTGGTGGATCTGGCCGGGGAGACCGGCGGCAACTGCGAGCTGACCGAACCGGGGCAGACCGTGGTCAAGCACGCGGTGACGATCTGCTCGCCGCTGAACCTGCCCGCGACCATGCCCGAGCACGCCTCGCAGCTGTATTCGAAGAACGTCGTGGCCCTGCTCGAGCTGATGCTCGACGAGAACGGCGGGCTCGCCCCGGACTTCTCCGACGAGATCCTCGCCGGCGCGTGCGTGACCCGCTCGAAGGAGAACGTCTAGATGTATACGGAACTGTTGGCGAACATCGCGATCCTGGTGCTGGCCGGGTTCGTGGGCTTCGCCGTGATTTCGAAGGTGCCCAACACGCTGCACACCCCGCTGATGTCGGGCACCAACGCCATCCACGGCATCGTGGTGCTCGGTGCGCTGGTGGTCTTCGGCCACCTGCCCGCCGGCGCGCCGTGGAGCATCAAGGTCATCCTGTTCGTGGCGCTGGTGTTCGGCACGCTCAACGTCGTCGGCGGCTTCGTCGTCACCGACCGCATGCTGGGCATGTTCAAACCCAAGAAGCCAGTGACACCGCAGACCGCGCCTGCGGTGGCGGAGAAGGGAGCCGACGCGAAATGAGCTACCTCGTCTCCGTCCTGTACATCGTCGCGTTCGCGATGTTCATCTACGGTCTGATGGGCCTGACCGGCCCGAAGACCGCGGTGCGCGGCAACTACATCGCCGCGGCCGGCATGTTCGTCGCGGTCGTCGCCGTGCTGATCGACATCCGCGAGACCGACAACTGGCTGTGGATCGTCGCCGGCCTGGCCGTGGGTGTGGTCCTGGGTGTGCCGCCGGCGCTGCGCACCAAGATGACCGCGATGCCGCAGCTGGTGGCGCTGTTCAACGGTGTCGGTGGCGGCACCGTCGCGCTGATCGCGTGGGCGGAGTTCCTCGACTCGGACGGGTTCACCACCCTCGCCGAGGAGCCCACGGTGCACGTGGTGGTCGGCTCGCTGTTCGCCGCGATCGTCGGCTCGGTCTCGTTCTGGGGTTCGCTGGTGGCGTTCGCCAAGCTGCAGGAGCTGCTGAACAAGAACCTCGAACGCCGCCTCGTCGGCGCGGCCAAGGCCTTCCAGCTGGCCAACATCGTGCTCGCGCTGGCCTCGATCGCGATCGCCGTGTACATCGGTCTCGCGGCCGATCCGGCCAACGATCCCACCTCGGCGCTGTGGATCGTGGCGCTGCTGGTCGTGGCCGGGCTGATGGGCCTGTTCGTGGTGCTGCCGATCGGCGGCGCCGACATGCCGGTGGTGATCTCGCTGCTCAACGCCCTGACCGGTCTGTCCGCGGCGGCCGCGGGTCTGGCGCTGAACAACCAGGCGATGATCGTCGCCGGCATGATCGTCGGCGCGTCGGGTTCGATCCTGACCAACCTGATGGCCAAGGCGATGAACCGGTCGATCCCGGCGATCGTGTTCGGCTCCTTCGGCGGCGACGGCGGCGCCGGCGCCGGCCCGGCCGGGGCGGGCGGCACCGTCAAGGCCACCTCCGCCTCGGACGCGGCGATCCAGATGGCCTACGCCAACCAGGTCATCGTGGTGCCCGGCTACGGCCTGGCCGTGGCGCAGGCGCAGCACGCGGTCAAGGAGATGGCGGCAATGCTCGAGGACAAGGGGGTGGAGGTCAAGTACGCCATCCACCCGGTCGCCGGCCGGATGCCCGGGCACATGAACGTCCTGCTCGCCGAGGCCGAGGTGCCCTACGAGGCGCTCAAGGAGATGGACGACATCAACGGCGAGTTCTCCCGCACCGACGTCACCATCGTCATCGGTGCCAACGACGTCACCAACCCCGCCGCCCGGCAGGATTCGTCCAGCCCGATCTACGGCATGCCCATCCTCAACGTCGACCAGTCCAAGTCGGTCATCGTGCTCAAGCGCTCGATGTCCTCCGGCTACGCCGGCATCGACAACCCGCTGTTCACCGCCGACCAGACCTCCATGCTGTTCGGCGACGCGAAGAAGATGGTCTCCGAGGTCACCGAGGAACTCAAGGCGCTGTAAGCAGTTCGGCGCGCCCGGGGCGTCCGCACGGAACACCGTGCGGACGCCCCGTTCGTGTGCGACCGTCGAAGGCGGCAGGCGGGCCGCGCCCGGCCCGTCGCACCGACGGAAAGGACGCGTCCCGTGACCGAGCACCCCGCGACCGAGCCTTCGGGGACCGAGCAGCCCCGGACCGGCACCGACAGGACCTACAAGGTCGGATATTTCGTCGGCAGCCTGTCGTCCACCTCGATCAACCGGATCCTGGCGAAGACACTGATCCGGCTCGCGCCGTCCGATCTCGACTTCGTCGAGATCCCCATCCGGGACCTGCCGCTCTACAGCCCCGACTACGACGCGAACTACCCGCCCGAGGGGGCGGCGCTCAAGGACGCGATCGGCGCCGTCGATGCGGTGCTGTTCGTCTCACCCGAGTACAACCGGTCGATTCCCGGCGCCTTGAAGAACGCCATCGACTGGGCGTCGCGGCCGTGGGGGCAGAACTCGTTCGATCACATCCCGGCGGCCGTGATCGGCGCGTCCATCGGCGCGATCGGCACCGCCGTCGGGCAGCAGAGCCTGCGCGCCGTGCTGAGCTTCTGCAACGCCCGGCAGATGACGTCGCCGGAGGCGTACATCCACTACACGCCCGAGGTCTTCGGCGACGACGGCAGCGTGCACAACGCCGGCACCGAGGACTTCCTCCGCAACTACATGCGCGAGTTCCGCGACCACGTCGTGCGGGTGCTGACCGTGCTGCCGCGTTAGCCGACCGATTCGTCCACCCGCTCGAGCGCGCGCCGGCTCCGCTCACCGACGGAGCCGGCGAGGGCGGCGGCGGCGAGCACGCACGCCAGCGGCACCGTCATCGCCACGGTGAGCGACGTCGCCTCCGACAGCCAGCCGATGGTGGCGGGGCCCGCCAGGAACCCGATGTATCCCATGCCGACGACGCGGGACATGTTGCGGCCCGGGGCGCGGGCATCGATGTTCCCGGCGGCGCTGAAGATCTGCGGGACGGCCCCGGACAGGCCCAGCCCGAACAACGCCCACCCGGCGAGCGTCACCGGCAGCCACGGGGAGGCGATGACGGTGCCCATCCCGGCCCCCGCCAGCAGCGTGCCGTACCGGACGACGGCGACGGCACCGACGCGGGCGCTGACCCGGTCCGCGACGAAGCGCCCGAGCGTCATCGTCGCGGAGAACGCCCCGAAGGCCAACGCCGCGACCGCGTCCGGGCTGCCCAGCTGTTCCTTGACCTGCAGGGCACTCCAGTCGTTGGCGACGCCCTCGCTGAGCATCAGCATGAACGCGAGCCCGCCGAGCAGCAGCACCCGCCGCGAGTATCCGCCGCGCGGGCCGGACCCGTGCCGGTGCTCGACCCGCGGCACCCGCACGAGGTGCGGCGCCGCGACCACGACGACGAGCATGCCGACGAGGCCGGCCCCGCCCAGGGCCACCGCCGGGGCGAGTCCGGCCGCCAGGGTGCCCGCCCCCACCAGCGACCCGGCCACCCCGCCCACCGAGAACAGCCCGTGGAACGCGGCCATGATCGGCCGCCGGTAGCGTTGCTCGACCGCGACGGCCTGCGAGTTCATCGACACGTCCAGCGCGCCGTTGGCGAACCCGAACACCGCGAGCGCGGCACCCAGCTGCCAGGCCGCGCCGGCCAGACCGGGGCCGACGGTCGCCGCCGCCAGCAGCACTGCCGCGGTGACGGTGGTGCGGTCGCTGCCGAACCGGTCGGCGAGCGGACCGGTGGCCTGCATCCCCGCGATCGCGCCCGGCAGCGAGGATCCGGAAACCC